>CAIQKV010000018.1 GCA_903872505.1 uncultured Opitutia bacterium | reverse complement strand
TGATCAAGGGCGGCGTGAACTGCTTCAACCCCTTCCAACCCGAGGTCATGAACGTGGCCGAACTCATCCCGCGGTTCCGCGGGCGGCTCGCCTTCCATGGCGGGCTCTCCACCCAGCGCACCCTGCCCTACGGCACCGTCGCCGACGTGCGCGCCGAGACGCGGCGCTTGATTTCACTCGGCCGCGACGGCGGCTATATCCTGGCGCCGGCCCACGCCGTCGAGGGCGACGTCCCGCTCGAGAACATGCTCGCCTTCATCGACGAGGCGCTCAGCCAGCCGGGGTTCAAGCCCTGACCGGCCGGCTAGATCGAATACTCGGCGTCTTCCGTCTGACGGCTGCGACTAGGGGTCAGCCAGAAACCATCGTCCCAGAACGGCATGTAACTCGCCAGCTCCCGGCGGGTCCGGACCGGCTTCACCTGCCCGTCGTTTGCACGGATGGGGCGCAGGTTGTCGTCGAGGGTGACACGGACCACTTCATCCGACCGGAAATCCGAGGCTTCAACCAAGTGGGCGTCCGGGTTCGAGGCCAGTTCGTTGAGATGGAGTTTCGTGCTCATGGGAGGGTTGGTTTGGGGGGCTGGTGAGATACTAACCCGAAGCCCGGCCGCTGGCTGCGCAAATCTTGCCAATTTCTGGGCTAATAGGTCCCCGGGGCAGGCCGCCGGTTCGTCCCCGGCCGCTCTGGCGGGCGCGCGGCCCGGATTTCAGTACTTGCGGCGCGATTTTTTTTCCTGCAACGTGCGCGCCCTTGTCAGGGCGCGGTAGCCAAGTGGTAAGGCCGAGGTCTGCAAAACCTCTATGCGCCGGTTCAATTCCGGCCCGCGCCTCCAATTTCCCACGAGATTGGCGGGGACAGCACGGGGCCAGCCCATCCCGGGAATCGCCAATCGAGGCCAGTGCAACGTTTTAACGCTGGTGCGAAAATGAACCTTCCGGTCATTCCAAAGATCCTGCCCCCGCTCGACCCCGGGTTTCTACCCGCCGCGCTCTGGAACCGCGCCTACGCGGAACTGGTGGCGAAGGATCCCGGTGCGCGGCCGCTCGGTCTCGCGCTCGTCCGCGACGATGGCAGCGTCTCGGTTTACACCACGCGGGTGTTGCGCGCCGGGCACCCGGCGGCGGCGGCGACGCTGCGCTTTGCGGAGCGGCTGCTGAAGTTCCTGCTCTGGCAAAAGGGCGGCTGCCGCGTGCTCGTCGCGGGGGCCGACGAGATCGCCGCCGCGTTGAAAACCATCTACGCGCCCGGCGGTCCCCGCGCGTTCGATCACGAGTTCATGGGGGCGAAAATTTACGGCCGGGAATTCTCCCTCGGGCCGTGCGCCTGGGACGCGCTGCCCGCCGCCACGGAAGCGAGCCTGCCCCTGGGCCGAAACCTCGACGGCTGCCGCATCGGCTTTGATCTCGGCGGCAGCGACCGCAAGGCGGCCGCCCTGATCGACGGCCAGGTGGTCTTCTCCGAGGAGATCGCGTGGGATCCGTATTTCCAGAGCGACCCGCGCTACCACCTGGAAGGCGTGCAGGACACGCTGGCCCGCGCCGCCGCGCACCTGCCGCGGGTCGACGCCATTGGCGGCAGCGCCGCGGGGGTGTACGTGAACAACGAGGTGCGCGTCGCCTCGCTGTTCCGCGGCGTGCCCCCCGACCAGTTTCAACGCCACATCCGCCGGATGTTTTTCACGCTGCAGGAGCGGTGGCACGGCGTGCCGTTCGTGGTGGCCAACGACGGCGAGGTCACGGCGCTCGCGGGCTCCATGGCGATGCGCGACAACGCCGTGCTCGGCGTGTCGATGGGCACGAGCCAGGCGGGCGGCTATGTCAACCCCGCCGGCAACATCACGCCGTGGCTGAACGAACTCGCGTTCATGCCGGTCGACTATCGCGCCGACGCACCGCGCGACGAATGGTCGGGCGACGCCGGCTGCGGCGTGCAGTATTTTTCGCAGCAGGGCGTGGGCCGGCTCGCGGCGCTGGCGGGCTTCGGGTTTCCCGCCGGCCTGCCCTTGCCGGAACAGCTCGTCGCCGTGCAGCAGGCGATGTCGACCGGCGATGCCCGCGCCCGCGCCGTTTATGAATCCATCGGCGTGGTGTTCGGCTACACCATCGCGCACTACGCCGGGTTTTATGACATCCGCAACCTGCTGGTCCTCGGGCGCGTGAGCTCGGGCGCCGGCGGCGAGGTCATCCTCGCCTCGGCGGCGGCGGTGCTCCGCGCGGAATTTCCCCGGCTCGCGGAAACCATCCGCCTGCGCACCCCCGACGAACAGGACAAGCGCCACGGCCAGGCCGTGGCCGCCGCCAGCCTCCCCGCGCTCTCCCGCCCGCCCACCCCATGAAACTCTCCCGCCCCGACGCCGACATCTTCATTCCGGACGCCAGCTGCTCCGCCGCGGCCGCGCTCGCC
>CAIQKV010000017.1 GCA_903872505.1 uncultured Opitutia bacterium | reverse complement strand
CGCCGGCAAACACGCTGTTGTAATCGAGCTTCCCGGCGACCACGTAACCCCACGAGAAGGGATCGGCAAAGGCGTCGGCGGGCGTCGGGGGAATCGTCCCGAAGCCCGTGTTGACCATGGCCGAGGAGCTGCCGCTGGTGAAGGTGCCCGGGGCGTCGAAGCGGAGGACATTCTTGTCCGGGAGGTCGGCCCAGACCCCGCCGGCCTCGCCGAGGAGCGTGAACTGTTCGGCGCCCAGCATGGGCCCGAAGACCTTGGTCAGGGTGGTCTGGGTGGTCACCACGCGGAGGCGCCGGTAGCCCGGGATCACGTAGTTCAGTTTCCCGAGGTAGTTCGAACCCTCGGAGGCGTTGATCTGGTTGTTCGCGCCGAACACGGGACTGAGGGAGGAGAGCGTGGCGAAGAGCAGTTCGACGTCATCCACCTGCAGCGGGACGTTGTTGCGGACGGCGAGTTCGCCCTGCCACGAGATGCCGGAATTGCCGAGCGCCGTGTTGAAGCTGACGCCCATCAGATGGATGTTCTCGGGATACTCGTTGTAATAACGGCCGGTGGCGGCGGCTTGGAGCAGGCCGACCTTGCCGGCGCCGGCGGCGATGGATTGGGCGGCCGGATAGAACGGCTGCAGGCTCGCCGGGAGCGCACCGATCGGGACATTCGTGAAGGCCGCGCCGAGCAGGGTGCTGAGGGCCGAGGGAATGCCGGCCGGCGGGTAGCCGTTGGCGATCATCACCGGGACGAGGTTGGTGGTCGCCAGGCTGGTGGCGTATGACTGAACAAAGGCCACGTCGATGGGCGAGGTTGGGGTGATGGCGCTGACCACCGGAGAGCGGCTGTGGTAATTGACGTAATAGAGCCCGAAGTCGGTCGAGTTCAGGTTGGGCGCGAGGATGTGCAGGGCGACGCCGTACTGGCTGATATTGTTGCCCTCATGGTCGTTGGCGCGCGGGATCGAGCCGAGCGTGCCGGTGTCGGGCAGGGTGCCGAAGCCCAGCATGACCTTCGAGCCGCCGCGGGTGGCAAAGTCATTGGTCGAAAAATACGTGCCGGCGGGCTCGAGCTCGTTGCGGCGGAACTCGAGGAGCCAGAACGGCTCCAGCGTCACGTTCGCGGACAGGCCGATGGAGGCCTTGATCATGGTGACGGGCAGATACGCCTCCTTCAGCTCGGCGCCGGGGGTGCGGAGCTTGGAAAGGTCGACGGGATTCACCACGTTGATGCCGTTCGGGATGAAAGTGCTCTCCCCGAGGCTGAGCACCTGCCGGCCGAACCGGAGGTCGACGGGCATGTCCTGGCCCACGGTGAACTTGGCCCAGCCGTACATGTCGAGCATCTCGGCGTTTTCGACCACGCGGTCCTTGGCCTGCTGGGTGAGCGGGGCCCGCAGCGTGTGGCCGCTGCTGAAATCCTGAAAGTAGTAGCCGCGCAGGAAGGCGCCAAAATCGTGGTACTTGAGCTCGATGTCCTCGGAAATCTTGAACAGCTGCGAGTCCACGCCGGACCCGTAGTTGAGGTTGCCGTCATCGGAGTTGACCGAATTCTGCTGGCCGGCCACCCCGCGGAACGAGTTGGTGGTGCCGTAGAATTCCGGGCTGGGGTTGTTCAGGCGGTACAGCACGCCGTACGACATCGTGGTGTCGAAGCTGCCCGTGAGGTCGCCGTTGTTGAACTGGACGGCGGAGGCGGAGGGAGCCAGGAGCAACCCGCCGAGGCCGAGGGCCACGGCGGCGCACACCTGACGGGACGGCACACATGAGGGCATTTTCATAGGGGATGGTTCTGACGGATCCCAAGAGTCGGGTCAGGCTCCGGGCGTGGGGTTGGGGTTGGGGGAACGAGCCGCGCTGCGCTTAATCTTCGCGGGACGAAAGGGTCTATCCGCATCCGATTCAAGTACGAATTCCTCGGCGGAATCGCGCATTTCTTGCGATTACCGCTTTGCCCCCACGCGAATCTGGGTAAGGTGCGTGTTCGATCCATGCAGGCCGCGACCCACATCCACATCAAAGGCGCGCGCGAGCACAACCTGAAGAACCTCGAGTTGCGCATCCCGCGCGGGAAGCTGGTGGTCATCACCGGCCCCAGCGGCTCGGGCAAGTCCTCGCTGGCCTTCGACACGATCTATGCGGAGGGGTACCGGAAATACATGGAGTCGCTCTCGACCCAGGCGCGGCAGGTGCTCGAGCAGCTCCACCGCCCCGAGGTCGATTTCATCCACGGCCTGTCGCCCGTCCTGGCCATCGAGCAGCGCACGGGTGGGGGCGGGCCGCGCAGCACGATCGCGACCGCGACCGAGATTGCGGACTACGCGCAGCTGCTCTGGGCGGTCTGCGGCGAACCGCGCTGCCCGAAGGACGGCGGCCGCGTGGTCCAGCGTTCGCTCGATGACAATGTCCAGCGCGTGTTGGCGGAGTGCGCCGGCGAGCGCGTGCTGCTGCTGGCGGCGTTTATGCGCGCCCGGCCGAGCGTGCTGCGCGAGGAGCTGCCGCGGCTGCGGCAGCGAGGATTCCAACGGGTGCGGCTCAACGGCGAGATCCGGAACCTCGACGAGGCGAGCCTAATCCCCCCCGGGGCGGGGACGAAGGAGCTGACCGTCGAGATTGTGATCGACCGGCTGGTGGCCGGCGCCGACCAGCGCTCGCGGCTGGCCGATTCGCTCGAGCTGGCCTTCCGCGAGGGCAAGGATCGCGTGGTGGTGCTGGCACAAAAGCATCCCGACGACCCGTGGCACGAACTGGCGCTCAGCCAGTCGCTCTCCTGCGAAACGTGCGGCGATCTTTTCGACAAGCTGTCGCCGCGGCATTTCTCGTTCAGCCACCGCGAGGGCGCGTGCCCGACGTGCGACGGGCTCGGCCGGAAGTTGCGGTTTGTCCCGGAACTGATCGTGGCCGACCCGGCCAAATCGGTGCGCGAGGGCGCGCTCAAGCCCTGGCGCATCGGCGGGAAAAACCTCATCATCAAGCACAACGCCCTGCTGAAGCAGCTGGCCGAACAGCTGCCGTTCGACGCCGATGTGCCCTGGGCCGGGCTGCCCGAGGAGACCCGGCGGACGATCCTGCACGGCGCGGGCGAGCGGCTGTTCGCGTTCAAGCTGCGCCGGATGCGCGAGGCGAAGGCCCTGCCGTTCCCGGGCGTGATCGCCGACCTCGAGGACAGCTTCCGCCACACCGGGAGTGAGGGGTTTCAGGCGCGCTTGACGACGTTCATGGTGGCGGGCGAGTGCCCCGAGTGCCATGGAACCCGCCTCAACGCGCGCAGCGGCGCGGTGTTACTGGGGGGAAAGACGTTTCCGCAGTTCATGCAGCTTGATGTCGAGGCGGCGCACGCGGTGGCGCGGGAGCTGGTGGCCGCATACGCCGCCAGCGACGCGGTCCGCGACGTCGTGGCCGGGATCGAGCAGCGGCTGCATTTCCTGCTCGAGACCGGGCTGGGCTACCTGACGCTCGAGCGCGACTACGCCACGTTGTCCGGCGGCGAGGCCCAGCGGGTGCGGCTGGCGACCCAGCTCGGCATGGGGCTGATGGGCGTCATCTACGTGCTCGACGAGCCCAGCATTGGGCTGCATCCGCACGACAACCAGAAGCTGCTCGACATGCTGGTCGGGCTCCGGGACCGCGGCAACACCGTGCTCGTCGTCGAGCACGACGAGGAGACGATGCGGCTTGCCGACGAGCTCATCGAACTCGGCCCGGAGGCCGGGGTGGAGGGCGGCCAGCTGCTGTTTCAGGGCACGCCGGCCCAGTGCGCCCTGCTGCCCGCGAAAATCTCGCGCACCGGCCCGTATCTTGCGCGCAAGCTTGGCGTCGTGAAGGACGCGAAGCTGAAGCTCCCCGACGGGGCCTGGCTGACCGTGCGCGAGGCGCGGGCGAACAACCTCCGCGGGATCGATGCGAAATTCCCCGTCGGCCTGCTGACGTGCGTCACTGGCGTGAGCGGCTCGGGCAAGAGCACGCTGGTGAACGACGTCCTCGCGGCGGCGGCGGCGCGCAAGCTGAACGGCGCGAAGACCCTGCCGGGCAAGCACCGGGCGATCGAGAACCTGGATGGCTTTGAGAAACTGGTGCAGGTCGACCAGGAGCCGATCGGCCGCAGCCCGCGCTCCAATCCCGCGACGTTTGTCGACTTGATGACCCTGCTGCGCGACCTCTACGCGCAGGTGCCGCTGGCCAAGGTGCGCGGCTACAAGGCCAGCCGGTTCTCCTTCAATGTCCGCGGCGGGCGTTGCGAGCGCTGCCAGGGCGATGGCGCCATCAAGCTCGACATGCAGTTCATGGCCGACGCCTATGCGCCGTGCCCGAGCTGCGAGGGCAAGCGCTACAACCGCGAGACGCTGGAGGTGCTGTTCCACGGCAAGTCCATCGCCGACGTGCTCGACCTCACGGTGCGCGAGGCGATCACGCTGTTCCGGAACATCCCGCGGGTGATCGACAAGCTGGCGACCCTGGATGCGGTCGGACTGGGCTACCTGAAGCTCGGTCAGTCCGCGACGACGCTCTCGGGCGGTGAGGCCCAGCGGCTCAAGCTTTCACTTGAGCTGAGCAAGCGCACCCAAGGCAGCACCCTCTACATCCTCGACGAGCCCACCACGGGGCTGCACTGGGTGGACATCCAGCGGCTCATGGACCTGCTCTTCAAGCTGCGCGACCAGGGGCACACCGTGATCGTGATCGAGCACAACCTCGACGTGATCAACCTGGCGGACTGGATCATCGACCTCGGGCCCGGGGGCGGGCGCCACGGCGGCGAGCTGCTCTGCGCGGGTCCGCTGAAGGACATCATGGCCTGCGACCGCTCGCTGACGGGCCAAGCGCTGCTGCGCTGGCGCCGGTGAGGCGCCCGCCCAGGGCCCGGCCGGCGGCCGGCGTCAGGAGTCGCAATTGCTGCTGTGGCAAAGCCACGACATCAGCACGACGATGCAGATAAAAAGCGCGACCGAGGCCATGGGGACGCTGCCGGATCAGGGGTGGGGTTGGGGTAAACAGCCAGCGGGACGCCCCACGAACAATCGCCCCGGGCTTCCCATGGCCAACAAATTCTTCAAGCTGCCGCAAAAACCGCCCAATTATTAGCTTCGCCATGCCTTGCGCATAACTTGCTGTGCTGCTGCCCACCATAGTCCATCTCGACGCCGACGCGTTTTTCGTGTCGTGCGAACTGGCGCTGAAGCCCGAGCTGCGCGGCACGAAGTGCGCCGTGGGCGGGCGGGAGCGCGGCATCATTTCGTCCGCGAGCTACGAGGCGCGGGCGTGCGGCGTGTACACGCCGATGCCGACGGCGCGGGCCCTGAAGGTGTGCCCGGACCTGATCCTGCTGCCGCACACGTCCGGGCTGTACGGGAAGGTGTCGCGCCAGATGTTCGACCGGTGCGAAACGCTGACGCCGCTCGTGCAGCGCAACTCGATCGACGAGGGTTACCTGGACCTCGGGCCGTGCGGCTTCCATACGCCGGCGGAGATCGAGGCGCGGATCCGGGCGTTGCAGCAACGCCTCTGGGACGACCTGCGGATCCCGGTGTCGTTCGGCATCGCGGCGAACAAGCTGGTGGCGCAGATCGCCTCGAAGCTGCGCAAGCCGCGCGGGTTCGTGGTCGTGCCGCCGGGGACCGAGGCGGAGTTTCTCGCCCCGCTGCCCGTGGGCAAGCTGCCCGGCGTCGGGGCGAAGACCGAGGCCGCGCTCGGGGAGCGGCACGGCATCCGGCTGGTGCGCGACCTGACGGCCAAGAACGAGAGCGAACTCAAGGCCATCTTTGGCCCGGGCTGGCGGGAGATGCTGGCCGTGGCGCGCGGCCAGGATGACCGCGCCGTCGAGACGGAGCGCGACGACGCCAAGAGCTACTCGCAGCAGGAGACGTTTGCCCGGGACGTCGCGGAATTTCCCGAAATCGAGCGCGTGGCCAAGGGGATGGTGGACGAATTGCTGCCGAAGATCCGCGCGGACGGGAAGCGGGTGCGCACCATGACCGTGAAGATCCGCTACCCGGACTTCACGCAGGAGGCGCACGGACGGAGCCTGGAGTCGGCGACCGACCTCGAGGCCCCGTTCTATCCCCTGGTCGCGCCCCTGTTGCAGGCCGCGTGGAAAAAGCGCCGGCCGCTGCGGCTGGTGAGCGTGCGTTTTTCCGGCGTGGAGGACGGCTCGGCGCAACTGGAGATGTTCGCGCAAACGGATGAGAAGCGCCGCCGGCTGGCCGGGGTGCTGGACAAGCTGAACGACCGCGGGCGCAGCCGCGTGGTCCGGCACGGGCACCAGCTCGGCGGGAAGGAAGGCGGCTGATGGCCCGCGTTATGCGCTTGTCGCGTCGGATGATTGCCGCGAACTAGAAGGTGATGTCTGCCTCTGATTTAGCCACCCGTATCGCCGCCGCCCGACGCGCAGTGCTCGCCCAGGCCGGACTCCTGCACCGGGAGTTCGGGCGGGTAAAGAGCGACTGGAAGGCCGACGGCACGCGGGTGACCGCGGCCGACCTCGCGATCTCGGACGGCATTGTGCGCGAGCTCGGTGCGCAGTTTCCCGGCGACGACATCTGCAGCGAGGAGCGGGCGGACTCGGCCGGACCGGTGCCGCTGACCCGGCGGTTCGCCTGGGTGCTGGACCCGATCGACGGCACGAACAACTACGCGATGGGCATCCCGGCCTGCGCGATCTCGCTGGCGTTGCTGGAGCACGGCGAGCCGGTCTACGGGGTGATCTACGACCTGGCTCGGCGGACGCTCCTCCACGGCGGGCCCGGACACGGGCTCTGCGATGGTGACCGGGCCGCGGCGGTGCGGCCGGAGACGCCGCATGCGCAGACCGTGGTCGCATTCCACACCCCTTACGACAAGCGGTACGCCCCGCACGCGATGCTGCTGGTGGAGAATTTCAAGATCCGCGCGCTGGGCAGCAGCACATTGCACCTGGCCTATGTCGCCGCCGGCCTCCTCGACGGCGCGGTGGACCACAACGTCAAGATCTGGGACATCGCCGCGGCGGTGGCGCTCTGCCGGGCCGGCGGCGCAACGGTGGAATACCTCAACGGCGATCCGTTCCCTCTGCGGCAGTTCGACGTGAACATGGCGCGCATCCAGTACATCGCGGGCAACCCCGCGATGTGCGGTCGGTTGCGGACGCTGCTGACCGCCCCGGTTTCCATTCTTCCTGCTCAATGAAGACACTGGTCACTTGCCTTATCATCGCCCTGGCCGGCGCCTGTCCGTTGCCGGCGCAAAAGCTGGTGGTCAGCCTGCTGGCGCCGGCGCAGCCCGTCGCCGCGGGGTCCCCGGTCCCGCTGGACCTGCTGGCGGTGAACCCGTCGCCGTCCAACGCGGCGTTCGAGGCTGCGCCCGTGCTGCACGGCGTGCTGTTCGCGGGGACGCGTTCCTGGCCAGTGGAGCTGCAGGCCAGCCTGCCCGGACCGGCTGCGGTGGAGCCCGGAAAGTTCGGCTACCGACGCTATACGCTGGCACTGCCGACCGGTGCCACGGGCCGGTTGGTGCTGGAAATCACCGACGGGGAATATGCGCCGCTGCGGGCGGTGCTGTCTGTCGCGACGGACGTGGCCCAGTTGCCGGGCACCAACGCCACGCCGCTGAGCACGCTCGACACGGCCACGCCGGCGCTGGCCCAGGCCCAGCGCAGCTTTCTCGGCCACTTCAGCCCGCATGAGCCGATGTACTTCATCTACGGCTCCAAGGTGCCCGGCGCGAAGTTCCAGTTCAGCTTCAAATACCGGGTGCTGGACTTCGGCGGCGACGCCAGCACCACGGCGCGGCGCTCGCTGCAATTCGGCTACACCCAGCGGTCACTGTGGGACATCGCGGGCAACTCGAGCCCGTTTTACGACACGAGCTACATGCCGTCGTTTTTCTACGAATCGCAGGCATTGCAGCCGGCGGACGGACCGGCGCGGCCGGTCACGTGGTTGGGCTACCAGGCTGGCTACCAGCACGAGTCGAACGGGAAGGACGGGTTGGCGTCGCGGAGCCTGAATACCTTGTTCTTCCGTCCGGGCGTGATCCTCAAGCCGCTGGACGACTGGCACGTGATCATCGCGCCCCGGCTCTGGATGTTCGTGGGCGATCTCTCGAACAACCCGAAGCTGAAGGATTATCGCGGCTACGGGGAGTGGCTCGTGGCGGTCGGGAAGAACGGCGGCGCGGCGCTGGCCTACACGGGCCATGCGGGGCGCGAATTCAACCACTTCACGACGCAGCTCGACCTCACGATCCCGCTGCGGATCAAGCCGCTGGATTTCGCCACCTATTTCCTCGTGCAGTACTACGACGGCTACGGGGAAAGCCTGCGGGACTACGACCAGAAAAGGTCCTCCCTGCGGGCGGGCTTCTCGCTGGTGCGCTGATCCCGCTTAGCGGGACTAGACCTGGTAGGTCTTCAGCGGCACGGGGTCGAGGACCTTGATCTTCGGCGCCTTGGCGGCGAGCTGCCCGGCGAACCAGGCCCGGGCGAGCGGGTCGCCGTGGGTCAGGATGATGCAGCGCGCCTGGGTCTGGATGGCGAACTCCAGCAGCTCCTCGCGGTCGGCGTGGCCGCTCAGCTCGAAGCGCTCGATGTGGGCCTTGAGCTTGGCCTTCACGTGGGCCGTCTCGAAGATGAAGGTGTCGCCGTTCTTGGCGGCGAGCAGCTTGCCGCCGGGGGTGTCCGGGTCGCAGTACCCGACGAAGCCGATGGTGTTGCGCGCGTGGCCGACGAGGCCGGAGGCCAGCGTGTAGCTCGGCGTGCGCTCGACCATCATGCCGGAGCTGATGATGTAGAGGGCATTCTGCTGCGGATCCTCGCCGGCGGTGAGCTTGCGGGGGGTGGGCTTGATCTTGAGCTCCTTGATGATGCCGCGGTTGAACGAGACATGGCGGGTCTTGCGGCTGATCTCGTCGAAATAGTCGGCGAGGTCCATGCCGAGGCCCGAGGCGTAGATCGGGCACTCGACGAGGCGGCCGAACTTCCGGGCGTCGTGCAGCACGGAGAGTACCTCCTGCATGCGGCCGAGGGCGAAGACCGGGATCAGGAACGAACCGCCGCGCTTGATCGTGTCGTTGATGCTCTGGACCAGCCGGGCGATCTCGTGGACGCGCTCCTTGCCGAGCGGGCGCTCGGTCGTGCCCCGGGTGGTCTCCATGATCAGCGTGTCGAAATGGCCGGCGGGAAACTTCGCGCCGAGGAGCGTGCGCTGGTTCTCGAACAGCACGTCGCCGGTGAAGAGGATCTGCCGGTGCTTGTAGGAAACCTCGAGTGCGGCCGCGCCGGCGACATGGCCGGCGTGGTGGAAGGTCACCTCGATCTCGTCCTTGGCGCCGCGGAATTTTTTGGCATGGCCGAAGGGCAGGCCGTGCAGCCGGCTGGCGCAGCGGTCGATCTCGTCGTGGGTGAAGAGCGGGTAGTCGGGGATGTCGTTCTCCTCCTTCTGGCGCATCATCACGTTGGCCGAGTTGTGGAGCATGCGCTCGACGAGCATCCGGCTGGAAGTCGTCAGGATCACCGGCGTGTTCGGGTGCTCGCGCATCGCGACCGGCAGGCTGCCGATGTGGTCGAGGTGGCAGTGCGTGACGATGATCAGGTCGAGCGTCTTCCCGCGGAGCAGGGACAGGTCGGGGATGGCGGCGCGGCCGGTCTTCTTCGGGTTGAGGCCGCAGTCGATCAGGACATGGAGGTCGCCAAACTGGACGTAATGGGAGTTGGCCCCGATGCCGCCCTCCCGGTTCAAATCAATGAGTTTCATTTAGGAATCGGACACCCAACACGAGAAAACGCCCGAGAACGAGGTTGTTTTTCACGCCGGCGGAATCGTCATCGCGAAGGGCGGCAGCAGGACATGGACGCGCCGGCCGAGTTCGTCGACCCCGTGGAAGGAGCCGTGGGCCGTGGCATCGCAGCCGGTCACGTGGTAGCTGTTGTAGGAGAAGTGCTCGCCGGGGGCGAGCCGCGGGGTCTCGCCGACGATCTTGTCGCCCTCGATCACGAGGCGGCTGCCATCGGCGTGCTCGACGACCCATTTGCGCCCCAGCAGCGTGACGGTGTGGTCGGAGGCGTTCCGGATCGTGATGAAATAGACGAAGGCGTGCGGCTGGTCCGCCGGCAGGGTGGCGCCGCCATGGTGATAGTGGAGCTGGTCGAGGGTGGCGGTGAGGCCGGGCAATTCGCGGGAGGAGGACACGCGGCCTAAAGAGAGCCGGGAACGCGGCCGCCGCAAGGAGGCTTTCGACTTGCTGCCGTTTTAATCGCCCGCACACACTGCGGCGCCATGGCCAAACTCGCGCTCCTCTCCGTCAGTGACAAACAGGGCCTGGTGGAATTCGCCACGGCCCTCGTCCGCCAGCACGGCTACACGCTGCTCTCCACCGGCGGCACGGCCAAGCAGCTCGCCCAAAGCGGGCTGCCCGTCACCGAGGTGGGCTCGCACACGGGTTTTCCCGAGATGATGGACGGCCGGGTGAAGACGCTGCACCCGAAGATCCACGGCGGCCTGCTGGCGCGGCGCGACAAGCCCGAGCATCTCGCGCAGGCGGCGGCGGCGGGCATCGCGCTGATCGACCTGGTGGTGGTGAACCTGTATCCGTTCGAGGAGACGGTGGCGAAGCCGCACGTGACCTTCGAGGAGGCGATCGAGAACATCGACATCGGCGGTCCCTCGATGCTGCGCAGCGCGGCGAAAAACCACGAGAGCGTGACCGTGGTCTGCGACCCAGCGGATTATCCCGCGGTGCTCGCGGCGATGGGCACACCGGCGGAACTGCCCGCGCTGCGCCGGCGGCTGGCGCTCAAGGTGTTTCAGCGGACGGGGAGCTACGACACCGCCATCGCCCGCTACCTCGAGACCCAGGCGGCGGAGCCGGACCTGGAGGCTCTGGCGGGATTTCCCGCGACGCTGAACTTGAGCTACCGGAAGGCGCAGAGCCTGCGTTACGGCGAGAATCCCCACCAGCGGGCGGCGCTCTACGGTGCGTTCCACGAGCATTTTCAGCAGCTGCAGGGCAAGGAGCTCAGTTATAACAACATCCTGGACATCACCTCTGCGACCTACCTCATCGGTGAATTTGAGCGGCCCACGGTGGCGATCCTCAAGCACACCAATCCCTGCGGTGTCGCCAGCGCCGACACGCTCGAGGCGGCGTGGGCCCAAGCCTACGCGACGGACAAACAGGCGCCGTTCGGTGGCATCATCGTCGTGAACCGCACGCTGGAGGCCGCCCTGGCCGGGACCATCGCGGAGATCTTCACCGAGGTGATCATTGCGCCGCGGTTCAGCGCGGAGGCGCTGGAGATTTTCGGGAAGAAGAAGAACCTCCGGCTCATGATCGCCAAGGCGGGGCCGGGGGCCGATTCCCTGCGCGAGGTGCGCTCGGTGGTCGGCGGCGTCCTAGTGCAGGACCGCGACAAGACCCTGGGTAATGTGGCGGAATTCAAGGTGGTGACGAAGCGGCAGCCCACGCCCGAGGAGTGGGCGGGGATGATGTTCGGCTGGAAGGTCGGCAAGCACGTGAAGTCGAACAGCATCGTCTACTGCCGCGGCGAGCAGACGCTCGGCGTCGGCGCGGGCCAGATGGCGCGGGTGGACAGCTCGCGCATCGCCGTCTGGAAAGCCGGCGAAGCCGGATTGAGTTTGAAAGGCTCCGTGGTTGCGAGCGAGGCGCTGTTTCCGTTCGCGGACGGGCTGATTGCCGCGGCCGAGGCCGGGGCGACGGCGGCGATCCAGCCGGGCGGCTCGGTGCGTGACGATGAGGTCATCAAGGCGGCGGACGAGCGCGGGCTGGCCATGGTCTTCACCGGCATCCGGCACTTCAAACACTGAGGCGATTGCTCCGTGGTCGCGCTTGTCAGCGCGAGGTGCGCGACGCGCACCATGGCGATCCATCCGGATGGATTGCTTCGTCGTCCCGTGAGAGCGGGACTCCTCGCAATGACAAACTACTGTGCCACGCCTTTTCCGGTTGGCGCGCGGGTGTTTTTTCCGCCACGGTGGGCGGATGTTCGACCCCGTTGAAAAACTGAAGGAGTACATCCGCTGCCAGAGCATCTCCGCCGACTCGAAGTACAAGGACGGCATGCGCGGCGCCCAGGAGTTTGTCTCCGGCCTGCTCGGCTCGATGGGCTTCGCCGTTGAGGTCGTGCAGACCGACCTGCACCCGATCATCCTCGCGCAGCGCGGCGGCGACCCCGCCTGGCCGCACGTGATCATCTACGGGCACTACGACGTGCAGCCCGCCGACCCGCTCAATCTCTGGCAGACGCCCGCGTTCGAGCCGACCATCCGGGGCAACCGGATCTACGGCCGCGGGGCCGCCGACAACAAGGGCCCGCTGATGGTCCACCTCGCCGCGGTCGGGCAGCTGCTGGAGGAGAATCCGAAGCTGCCGCTGCGCCTCACGTTCCTCATCGAGGGCGAGGAGGAGATGGGCAGTCCGAGCTTCCTGCCGTTCCTCGAGAAATATCAGGACCGGCTGAAGCAGGCGGACTTTGTTTTCCTCTCGGACACGGGCATTCCCAACGAGACGCAGATGGTCATCACGGCCGGTCTGCGCGGCATCATCACCTTCGAGATCGAGGCCGTCGGGCCGAAGAGCGACTTGCACTCGGGGCTGCACGGCGGTGTGCTGCTCAACCCGATCCAGGCGCTAGTGGACCTCTGCGCGACCCTGCACACGCCGGACGGGAAAGTGAACATCCCGGGTTACTACGACGACGTGCTGGAGGTCGAGCCGTGGGAGCGTGAGGAGCTGAAAAAACTCGGCGCCAACGAGGCCGACTACCGGAAATTTCTCGGCATTGATTCCTTCCACACGCCGCCCGGCATCACGCCGTTCGAGGCGGTGCGGTTTTTCCCGACGCTGGAGTTCAACGGCATCGGCGGCGGTTACCAAGGGGAGGGGAGCAAGACGGTGATCCCCAGCCGAGCGTTCGTGAAGATCAGCTGCCGACTGGTGGCGAACCAGGATCCGGTAAAAATTCAGGCCCTCGTTTTCAAGACCATCCAGTCGCGGGCGCCGAAAGGCGTGACGCTGACGATCACCGAAGGTCACAGCGGCATGCCGTATGCCGTCGTCCCGCCGGGCCGCTCCAACACCCCGAAGGACCAGTCACCGGTGCTCGCCCGGGCGTTCCGCGCCACGGAGGCCGCGGGGAAGGAGATCTGGGGCAAGGCGCCGCTTTATCTCCGGGAGGGCGGCAGCGTGCCGATCATCGGCGAGATCAAGCGCGTGCTCGGGCTCGACTCGATCATGCTCGGCCTGTTCCTGCCCGAGGACAACCTGCACGCCCCGAACGAGAGCTTCAACCTCGACATCCTGAAGAAGGGCATCGCGACGTCGAAGCGCGTGCTCTCAGCGATCGCGCAGCCCTGACTGGCGGGGCGCCGCCGCGCGGCAATAAAAAAGCCCCGGTTGGCACCGGGGCTTTTTGCTGGGAGAGCGAAGTTACTTCTTGAGGATCACGATCTCGGCCCGGCGGTCCTTCGCCATGGTGGCGTCATCCGCGTTCTTCGTGGACTCGAGGCTGCCCTTGGAGTTGGCCTCGACCTTGGTCTCGGCGACGCCGAGGGAGGCGAGGTACTTCTTGGCGGCGGTCGCGCGGCGATCGCCGAGGCTCAGATTGTACTCGTCGGTCCCGCGCCAGTCGGCGTGACCCTCGAGGAGGAGGTGGTACTGCGGGTTCTTCTCGAGATATTCCTTGGCGGCCTGGAGCTTGGCGCGCTCGCCCTCCTTGACGTTTGACTTGTCGAAGTCGAAGTAGACGGGCTGAAGCAGGCCGCGGATGCTGTTCTCATCCTCCTTGATGTTCGGGTCGCGCGCGGCGAGCTGGGAAGAGGTGTCGGCCGTGACCGGAACGGCCTCGGGCGTGATGGCGCCGCCGCCGGTGGGCCCGAGCACGGTGGAGCTGGGATCGGGGCGTTTCGGCTTCTTGCTGCAGCCGGCAACGACAAAAGCGGCGCTGGCGAGGATGAGGCAAAGTTTCTTCGAGGCGGTGTTCATGATGTGGTCGAGATGGGTCGAGGGGAAAATTTATTGGGCAACCGATTTGCCGCCGCAAGGTTTTACTGCGTTTTCTTCTGTTCGATGAGACCGACCTCCAGGGCGTAGCGGGTGAGGCTGGCGACATCGTGGAGGTTGAGCTTGCGCATGAGATTGGTGCGGTGGTTGTCCACCGTCTTGATGCTGATGCCCAGCTTGGCGGCGATCTCGCGGGTGCTGTGGCTCTCGGCGACGAGCTGGAGGATCTCCCGCTCGCGGTCGGTCAGGAAATCGGAGGCGCTGCTGGCATCGGGGTTGGCGACGACGTCGCGCAGGAGGGCGGCGACGGCCGGGCCGAAGTAGGTGCCGCCGCTGGCCACCGTCTCGAGGCCCTTCTTGAATTCGAACAGTCCGGCGGTTTTCTCGACGAAACCGTGGGCGCCCGCCTCCAGCATCTCGCGCACCAGCATGGGGTTCTCGTAGCCGGAGAAAACCATCACCCGCATGCCGGGCAGCTTCTTGCTGATGCGGCGCAGGATATCCACGCCGTTCAGGCCGGGGAGCTTGGCATCAAGTACCAGCAGGTCGGGTTTGACCTCCAGGCAGAGGTTGACCGCGCTTTGCCCGTCGCCGCTTTCCCCCACGAGCTGGTAGTTCGGATCCAGTCGCAGGATTTCCACAAGCATCTCGCGGATCGCGGTTTGATCTTCGATGATGACGAGGCGCTTCACGGTGGTGGCGTGCGGGTTCAGGGGGTCGGTGAGATGGTAAGAGAAGGTGGTGGGCTGGCTGGGATTCGAACCCAGAACCAACAACTTAAAAGGATGCTGCTCTACCATTGAGCTACCAGCCCCCGGGCAAAGTAAAAGCGCGAAATAGGTTCCAGCACCCGGGTTTGGCAAGTAATTTCGCCCAGACGGAACCGGCGCCGGCATTGACCGGGGCCATCCGGGACCCTAAGCCACCGCTTCCACACTTACGATTTTGGGAACAATCCAGAAATATACCCATCAGAGCGAGGTTGAACGCATGTCAACCAAAGCTCAGGAAGTGGCTTTCGACCAGGAACTCGTGAACCGCTTCAAAGGCGGCGACCAGTCGGCCTTTGACGAGATGGTTTCACGTTACTGGGACCGCATTTACGGCATGGTCAACCAGCTCCTGCGCAACTCGCAGGACGCCGAGGAGGTGACCCAGGATGCCTTCATCCGCGCGCACCGCGGCCTGGCCAATTTCCGCGGCGACTCGGCGTTTTCGACCTGGCTCTACCAGATTGCCACCAACCTGGCGCGGAACCGCTACTGGTATTGGTGGCGGCGCAAGCGCGACAAGTCCGTCTCGTTCGACGCCCCCGTCAGCGCCGACAATGCGACGACGCTGGCGGACCTGATCCCCGCGGAACTGGAGACGCCGGATGACATCACCGTCACGCAGGAATTCATCGACCGCATCGCGCAGGGGATGGAGCGGCTCAGCGCCAAGCACCGCGAAATCCTGACCCTGCGGAACATCAAGAACCTGTCCTACGAGGAAATCGCCGACATCCTCGACATCTCCGTGGGCACCGTGAAAAGCCGGATTGCGCGCGCCCGCGAAAGCCTGCGCGCCAAGCTCGGCGAAGATTTCAAGACCTGACTACGACGCAGCTGACCCCTGCAACACCTGACCCAAGAACGCCATGAAAGAGTCCAAATTCATCGAACTGCTGAACCTCTACGTTGACCACCAGCTCAGTCCGGCCGAGGCCGAATTGCTGGAGGCCGAGGTGCGCGGCAACCCGGAGCGCCGCCGCGTCTACCGCCAATACTGCCAGATGCAGAAAGCCTGCACGGAACTCGCCGCGAACTTCCGCAGCCAGGTCCCGGCGACCGAGCCGAAGCTCGCGGAGTTCCCGCGCCGGCGCCAGGCTCCGGGCGCGATGGTGTTCGCGACGGGCCTGCTGGCCGCCGCGGCGTGCGTGACCGTGGTGCTGGGCGTGCGGTCGCGGCTCGTCGTGTCCACTCCCGAGGCGCGGGGGCCGGTGGCGGCGCAACCCGCCGCCGCGGCCGCCCCGATGATGGCCCGGAATATTGCCGCACGTCCGGTGCTGCAGCCCGCGATCGGGCCGCGTCTGGTCAGCCTGCGCGCCCAGAATGCCGACCTGGCCGATACTTCGGCCAACGCCGAGCAACTGGCCCTGGCGGATTGGATGAACAGCATCCAGATGTCATCGCTGCCGGGCGCGCCGGCCGAGGAACTCAGTTTCGAGGCGCGGGCAACGTTGCAGCCCGAGACGCGGACCTACCGCACCGCGCGACCGTTCAGGGGCAAGGTGGAGTGGACGGCGTTCACTTTCCAGAAGTGAATTAGCTGAGCGCCTTCTTGATCAGCGCCTCGGTCGTGGCCTTGGGACCCAGGGCGAGGACCGCGTGACGGACCGCCTGGTCCGCGTCCGCCGCCTTGTAGCCGAGCGCGACCAGCGCGGCGACGGCATCGCGATGCGGGCTGCCGGCCGGGCCGTCGGCGGGAGTCTCGCCACTGGCAGTGGCGGTCGAATGAGTGGCGCCGACCCGTGACTTGAGCTCCACGACGAGCCGCTCGGCGGTTTTCTTGCCGATGCCGGGGCATTTTGCGAGCGTGCCGACATCGCCGACCCGGATCGCGTTTTCCAGCAGCGGCAGCGAGAGCCGGCTCATGATGCTCAGGGCGACCTTCGGGCCGACCCCGGTGACATTCTCGATCATCAGCCGGAAAAAATCCCGTTCCTCCGCGGTGGCAAAACCGTAGAGGGTCTGGGCATCCTCCCGGTAGATCACGAGCGTGTGCAGCTTCACCGTCGCCCCGGGCGCGGGCAGCTTCTCGGCGGTGGTGACCGGGATGTTCACCTCGTAGCCGAAGCCGTTGAGCTCGACCACGGCGTGCAGGGGAGTCGCGGAAGTGAGCGTGCCCTGGATCGAAGTGATCATGGGCTCACTTCAGCCCGAGCACGTCCTGCATGTCGTAGACCCCGGGCGGCTGGGAAACGACCCACTGCGCGGCGCGCAGCGCCCCGCGGGCGAAGATCGCGCGGTCCGAGGCCTTGTGGGTGAGCTCGAGGCGCTCGCCCAGGCCGGCAAAAATCACGGTGTGGTCGCCGACCACGTCGCCGCCGCGCAAGGCGTGCACGCCCACCTCGCCCGGCGGGCGCGCCCCGGTGATGCCCGAGCGGCCGTGGCGGACGGCCGCGGCGGTGAGCTTGCGCTCCTCCAAAATGATTTCGAGCAGCCGCGCCGCGGTGCCGCTGGGCGCATCCTGCTTGAAGCGGTGATGCATCTCCACGACCTCGGCATCGTAGTCGGGACCGAGCAGGCTGGCGGCGCGGCGCGTGAGCGCGAAGAGGAGGTTCACCCCGATGGAAAAATTACCGGCCCAGACGCAGGGCACCTTAGCTGCGAGCGCGAGCAGCTGCTTCTTGTCCGCGGCCGCGTGGCCGGTCGTGCCGATCACGACGGGCTTGTACTGGGCGATCGCGAGCTCGAGCAACGCCTGGGTAGCGCTGTGCGCACTGAAATCGACCACAACATCCGAGCGCGCCATGCCGGCGGCGAGGTCGTCCCCGGCGTCCAGCGCGGCGCTGACCGTGAGGCCGAGTTCCGTGGTGGCGGCGGCGAGCGCGTGCCCCATGCGGCCCTTGGCCCCGTTGATGAGAATGCAGAGCGGCATGGGAAATCAGCGCCCGAGCGCGGCGAGGGCGCTGACCAGCACGGCCCGGCTGGCCGGGGCGAGGTCGCAGAGCGGCGGGCGCACATCGGCCGACGTGATGAGGCCGGCGCGCGCGAGCGCGGCCTTGATCGGGACCGGGTTGGGCTCGAGGAACAGCGCCTTGAACAGGGGATACAGCCGGCGGTGCAGGACGGCGGCCTTGGCAAAGTCGTTGGCGAGGGCAAGGCGGACCATCTGCCCGACCTCGCGCACCACCAGGTTGGCGGCGACGCTGATGACGCCCTCGGCGCCGACGGCCATGAAGGGGAGGGTGAGGGAGTCGTCGCCGCTGAGCACCGTGATGTCGGCGCCCATGGCCTGCTTGAGCTGGTCCACGCGGTCGACATTGCCGCCGGCCTCCTTGATCCAGCGGACGTGGGAGTATTTCGTCCGCAGGCGCTCGACCACGGGCACGCTGATCTCGATGCCGCACCGGCCGGGAATGGAATAGAGAATGATGGGCCGGTCGGTGGCCTCGGCCACGGCGCAGTAATGGCGGAAGAGGCCCTCCTGGTTCGGCTTGTTGTAGTAGGGCGTGACCACGAGCATGCCGTCCGCGCCGGCGGCGTGCGCGGCCTGGGTCAGCTCGACGGCCTCATGCGTGGAATTGGAACCCGTGCCGGCGATGACGGGGACGCGCCCGCGGGCTGCGGCGATGACCGCGCGGATGACGTCCATGTGCTCCTCGTGGCTCAGGGTGGGCGATTCGCCGGTGGTGCCGACGGGCACCAAGCCGTTGATGCCGCCCTTGATCTGATGCTCCACCAGCTTCGCGAGGTCGGGATAGGCGACCGCGTGTTGCTTGAAGGGCGTGACGAGCGCCGTGATCGTGCCGGTGAGCGGGCGGAGTTTCATGAAATTGTGGCAATGCTTTGCCTTGCCGTAAAGGGCATGGTGAAATAGAGAATCCGCAACGCTTTTTTACCCATGCCCATCTCCATTACGCCCCACACGGAAATGATCAACGATTTGCTGAAGCTCGCCGTCGAGAGCGGCGCCAGCGACATCGTCATCAAGTCCAACAAGCCCGGCTACGTCCGCCTCTCCGGCCGCCTCAAGCCGGTCGAGATGGACCCGATCTCCTGCCCGGAGGCCCAGGCCTTCGTCGACGAGCACGTGCCCAAGGTTTTCCGCCAGAAATGGGAGGTCGAGGGCCAGATCGACTTCGCCTACGCGGCCGACGGCGTCGGGCGCTTCCGCGTCAACGCCTTCCATCAGCGCGGGCTCGTCAGCATCGTCATGCGCCACATCAAGAGCCGCGTGCCGTCGTTTGCCGACCTGAACCTGACGCCCGAGCCGATGCTCAAGCTCGCGCAGGCGAAGGACGGCATCCTGCTGATCTGCGGCGCGACCGGCTCGGGCAAGAGCTCCACGCTCGCCGCGATGCTGAACTGGGTGAACCAGAACATGGACAAGCACATCATCACGATCGAGGACCCGATCGAGTACACCTTTCAGGACGAGAAGTCCCTGTTCCAGCAGCGCGAGATCGGGCTCGACGTGGAGAGCTTCCAGCTGGCGATCCGGGCGGTGCTGCGGCAGAATCCCGACATCATCCTGATCGGCGAGATGCGCGACCGGGAGACGTTCGAGACCGCCATTTCCGCGGCCGAGACGGGCCACCTGGTGTTCTCCACCATGCACGCCGCGACGGTGGCGCAGTCGCTCACACGCCTGTTCGAGTTCTTCCCGCCGGAGGAGCAGGTGCAGGCGCGGCGCGCGATTTCCACGTCCCTGCGCGGCTTCATCTGCCAGAAGCTGATCCCGGCGCTCGAGGGCGGCGGCCGTGTGCCCACGAACGAGATTCTCAACGCCGACACCGTGGTCCGGAACCTGATCCTCGAGGGCCAGTTCGAGAAGATCCAGGGCATCCTCGAGGGCACCGGCGACTCGAGCAGCTTTTCCTTCAACAAGGACATTTATCGCCTCATCAAGGCGGGCAAGATCAGCAAGGCGGAGGGCCTGCGCTTCTCCCCGAACCCGCAGGCGCTGGAAATGAACCTCAAGGGGATCTTCATGACCAGCTGAGCCGGCATGAAAGTCCCGCGCTGCATCCGAGGCCTGCTGCTGGTGGTGCTGACTGCCGGGCTGCGCGCCGCGGAATCGCCGCCGCCCGTGCCGCCGGGCGAGGACGCGATCACCGCCGCCAAGCGGGATTACGAGGTCATCAAGGGCACCCAATCCTCGCTGGAACGGCAGCGGCTCGACCTGCCGGCACCGGGGGTTTCCTCCCATGCTCCGGCGGCGAGTGAGAGCGCGGGGATGACGGAACCGATGACGCTCCCGAACCCCGGCCGGCCGATGTCGCGGCCGGCCAAGTCCGCCAACTGGCTGCTGGATGCCATGGCCGAGAAAAAGCCCGAGCCGCTGGATGGCGTGAGATCCGGGCTGTCGGCGGGCGATGGGGGTCACGGAATTTCACCCTCGTCAGCACCGGATTTGACCGCCACCGGGCAGATGTCCCCGGCGGCGGAGACCAAGCCAGGCGGGGCGGTGGACAACCCGCTGGCGGCGTACATGTCGTCCTGGATGACGCCGCACGACCTTGAACTGCTCAAGGACAAGAGTGCCGAGGCCAATCCAGCGGGTGTGGCGACTCAGCCGCCGCACGGCGGGCGGGGGCCGGCGAGCGCGGGCGGACTGGTGCCCGATGCGCATGCCAATCCGTATCTGGTGGACCTGGCACCGGGGTTGTCCGAGGGTCCCCGCGACCAAGGGCCGGCGGCGAGTGCGGCGCTGGCCATCCCGGCGCCGAAAACTGACTTGGTACCGCCGAAAAACCAGCCCCCACCGGCGGAACAGTTCAAATTGCAGGACGACTCAAAGTATTTCCCCCAGTTAAAGCGTTTTTAGGGCTTGGTTTTTACGGGGGCGGGCGATTTTCTAGCCGGTTCAACCATGGCATTGGCACTAATTTTTTCCGGTCAGGGAGCCCAAAAAGTCGGGATGGGGAAGACGCTGGCCGAGCACTCGCCGGCGGCGCGCGCACTCTATGCACAGGCGAACACCGTGCTGGGGTGGGATTTGGCCAAAATTTCCTTCGAAGGTCCGGAGGCCGAGCTGACACAGACCAAGGTCTGCCAGCCGGCGCTTTTTGTGCACGGGCTGGCGCTGCTGGCCGCGCTGCGCGAACTGGGCCGGATCCCGGCCGGCGAGCCCAACTACGCGCTCGGCCTTAGCCTCGGCGAGGTGACGGCGTATTGCGCCGCCGGCGTGTTTGACTTCGCGACCGGCCTGCGGGTGGTCGCGGAGCGCGGCCGGCTCATGCAGCAGGCCTGCGAGCAGACGACGGGCGGGATGGCGGCTATCGTCGGCGAGGAGCGCGCCAAGGTGCTCGAGTTGTGCCGCGAGTTTGGCATCGAGGCAGCCAATTTCAACGCCCCGGGCCAGATCATCGTCTCCGGCGAGAAGGCCCGGATCGAGACGGCCGTCGCGGCGGCCAAGGACCGTGGCATCAAGAAGGTCATCCCGCTCAATGTCGCCGGCGCCTACCATTCGCGCCTGATGGAGCCGGCCCGGGTGGCGTTTGCGAAATTTCTGGAGAGCGTGGAGTTTGCCGCACCAATGTTCACCGTCTTCACCAACACCACCGGCCAGGCCGTGGCGGCGCCGGCCGACCTCAAGGCCGCGCTGGTCCGCCAGGTCGTCTCGTCCGTGCTCTGGGAGGACTGCATGCGGAGCGCGGCGGCCGCGGGCGCGACGGAGTTCTGGGAACTCGGCCCCGGCGGCGTGCTCGCCGGTCTCGCCCGGCGCACGGAGAAGACGTGGGTGGTGAAGAGTTACGCGGAGTATGCCGACCTGACCGCCTGACGATGCCCGCTACTAAGTACACCCGCAATTTCTGCATCATCGCGCACGTCGATCACGGCAAGACCACGCTGTCCGACCGGCTGCTGGAGCACACCAACACCGTCGCCCAGCGCGTGATGACCGACCAGCACCTCGACTCCATGGACCTGGAGAAGGAGCGCGGCATCACGATCAAGTCGCACCCGGTCACGATGACGTACCGCGCGAAGGACGGGCATGACTACAAGCTCAACCTGATGGACACGCCGGGCCACGTGGACTTTTCCTACGAGGTGTCCCGCAGCCTGGCGGCATGCGAGGGCGCGGTGCTGCTGATCGACGCGGGCCAGGGCGTCGAGGCGCAGACCGTCGCGAACGCCCACCTGGCGTTCGCCCAGAAGCTCAAGGTCATCCCGGTCATCAACAAGATCGACCTGCCCAGCGCGAACCTCGAGCTCTGCACGCGGCAGCTGGAGGACATCCTCTCGATCCCGGCCGAGGAGGCGATCCTGGCCAGCGGCAAGGCGGGCATCGGCATCGTGGACATCCTTGAGGCCGTGGTGAGCCGCGTGCCGCCGCCGCGCTGGGCGACATACCCGCAGGCCCGGGCCCTGGTGTTTGATTCGCTCTACGATTCCTACCGCGGCTGCATCGCCTACGTGCGCGTGTTTTCCGGCACCATCAAGGCGAACGACATGATGATGCTGATGAGCAACGGCCAGAAGGCCGAGGTGAAGGAGGTCGGGGTGTTCATGCCGAAGATGACCAAGATCGCCGCGCTCGGCGCCGGCGATGTCGGCTACATCGTCTCGAGCATCAAGAACACCACCGACGTGAAGACCGGCGACACCATCACGCTGGCGGCGCGGCCCGCGACCGAGATGCTGCCCGGCTACAAGGAGGTCCACCCGATGGTGTTCTGCGGGCTTTATCCACTCGAGAGCGACGACTATGAGAAGCTCAAGGCCGCGCTCGGCCGCCTGCACCTGAACGACGCGGCCTTCGTGTATTCGTCGGAGAGTTCGCTCGCGCTCGGGTTCGGTTTTCGCTGCGGCTTCCTCGGACTGCTGCACATGGAGATCATGCAGGAGCGCATCCGGCGGGAGCACGACGTGGACATCATCTCGACGTACCCGAGCGTGATCTACCACGTGATCAAGCACGGCGGCGAGATGATCGAGGTCGACAACCCGGTCAACCTGCCGGACCCCGGCACGATCATCGAGATCCGCGAGCCGACCATCCGCGCCTCGATCATCCTCCCGAACGACTCGATGGGCGACATCCTCGCCCTCATCATGGAAAAGCGCGGCGTCTGCGAGCACACCGACACGCTCGACCAGAGCCGGGTGATGCTGCGCGCCGTCCTGCCGCTGAACGAGATCCTCGTCGATTTCAACGACCGGCTGAAGAGCATCACGCACGGCTACGGCTCGATGGACTACGATCTGGGCGACTACCAGGTGTCGGACCTCGTGAAGATGGACATCCTGATCAATGCCGAGCCGGTGGACGCGTTTGCATGCATCGTGCACCGGGACAAGGCCGAGGCCAAGGGCCGCCAGCTGTGCGAGAAACTCGCGAAGATCATCCCGCCGCAGATGTTCAAGGTCGCGATCCAGGCGGCCATCGGCGGCAAGGTCATCGCCCGCGACAACGTCCGCGAGATGCGCAAGGACGTGACCTCCAAGTGCTATGGCGGCGACATCAGCCGCAAGCGGAAGCTCCTCGACAAGCAGAAGGAGGGCAAAAAGAAGATGAAACAAATCGGCAAAGTTTCCATCCCACCAGATGCCTTCATCAAGGTGCTGCAGAACAACTGACCCGTTTTCCCCATGTTCGGACTCTTCGCCTCGCAGGAAAAAAAGATCCGCGCCAGCGCCGTCCACTGGCTCGAGGTGGCGGACAAGGTCTGGCATTTTCGCCGCGACCGGCTGACCGAGCGCGAGGCGGGCGAACTGCGGGCGCGCATCGACGAGCTGCGGCAGCGTTACAAAACGAAGGCCGAGGCGGGCAAGCTGAAGCTGAGCATCGAGGCCCTCGAGCCCGTGCTGCAGCGCACCGGCGGGGCGATTTATCCCCGGTCGGCGCTGGTCGAGAACGTGGAGTTCTTCCTGGTGGCGGCGATCGTGATCATCGGCGTCCGCACGTACTTCGTGCAGCCGTTCAAGATTCCCACGAACTCGATGTGGCCGACCTACTATGGCATGACGCCCGAGGTTTTCAGCCAGCCCGCCGCGGAACCCGGCCCGCTGGCGGTGGCCGCCCGGGCGGTGGCGTATGGTGCCTGGCCCCACCGGCTGGACGCCCCCGTGGCGGGCGAGGTGCTGATCCCCGTCGGCGGCGAGCAAAGCCGCGGGATCGTGCACTGCCGCATTGTCCCCGGCCATGCGTGGCTGGTGATCCCCACCCAGTTGCGCGAATACACCCTGCTGGTCGGCGACCAGCCCGTCACGGTGCGCCTGCCGCTTGATTTCGACTTCGACTGGGTGGTGTACGATGCCTTTTTTGCATCCACGCATGGCTCATCGCCGCGCCGGCTCGGGGCCCTGCTGCAGGAAAAACTGAACGCCGGCGAATATGTGGACCGCATGGTGGACGGAGTCCCGACCCGCTGCATCCGCAGCGGCCGGCAGGTGCGGGCCGGCGAACGGCTGCTGGCGTTTGACGAGATTACCGGGGACCAGCTCTTCGTGGATCGCGTGAGCTACAACTTCGTCCGGCCGCAGGTAGGGCAGGGGTTCGTGTTCAGTACGGCCCGAATTCCGGGCATCGGCGTGGATCAGTATTACATCAAACGGTTGGTCGGCACGCCCGGGGACACCATCCAGATCCACGAGCCGGTGATTTACCGGAATGGCAAACCGATCACCGGCGCCGACGCTTTTGGCATGAACGCGCGCCGCGAGGGGAAATATGAGGGCTACTTTTATGGGCCGGCCGGACGCGCCAACTATCTGCTCACCGCTGACGAGTCGTTGACCGTCCCGGAACGGTCGTTTTTCGCCATGGGCGACAACTCGGGGATCAGCATGGATGGCCGGTATTGGGGTTTCGTACCGGCCAAGGAGGCGGTTGGGAGGCCCTTGTTCATCTATTTTCCAGTCTCCCGCCGATGGGGTCCATCCCGGTAAAATGCTCATAGGTAAAACACGCACAATAGATATTATGTTAACTATCGTTGTGCATGAATGAGCCGCTCTTCAACTGGCTGAAGGATCGCAGCGCCGGTGTCCTCCTGCACCCGACGTCCCTGCCCGGACCTTACGGCATCGGTTCCCTGGACGAGAACGCGGCCGCCTTCCTGGAGTTTCTCGCCCTCGCCGGGTTCAAATCCTGGCAGATCTGCCCGCTCGGTCCGACGGGATATGGCGATTCACCCTACCAGTGCTTCTCGGCGTTCGCGGGCAATCCGTACCTGATCGATGTCGCCGCGCTGGTGCGCGCCGGTCTCGTGGACGCCGAGGCGATCCGCCCGCTGCGCGAACTCAGCGCCGAGCGCGTGGATTTTGGCGAGCTGTACCTGCGCAAATGGCCCGTCCTGTTCAAGGCGGCCGACGAATTTGTGCGCAGCGGCCGGCGCAAGCTGCCCTATGGCGACTTTGAGGCCTTCCGCCGCGCGCAATCCGGTTGGCTGCCCGACTACGCGCGCTTTTCCGCCCTGAAGGAGCATTTCAAGGGCCGGCCCTGGTGGGAATGGCCCGCGGAGGTCCGCACCGCAGCCGGTTCCCGCAAAACCCCGGCACCGCCCCAGCTGGCCGCGCGGATCGAGGCCTACGAGTTCATCCAGTATCTGTTTTTCGGCCAGTGGTCGCAGCTCCGCGCCCGCGCGGCGAAGCTGGGCATCGCGATCATCGGCGACGCCCCGATCTTCGCGGCGCCGGACAGCGCCGATGTCTGGGCGAACCCGAAGTATTTCCAGCTCGATCCCAAGACCTCTCGGCCCACCGCCGTCGCCGGCTGCCCGCCCGACTATTTTTCGGCCGACGGCCAGCTCTGGGGCAATCCCCTCTACGACTGGCCGGTGCACGCGGCCGAGGGCTATGCGTGGTGGATCGCCCGGCTGAAGGCCAACTTCACCCTGTTTGACGTCGTGCGCATCGACCACTTCCGCGGGTTCGAGTCCTATTGGTCGATCCCGGCCGGTTCCGCGACCGCCCGGCCCGGCCGCTGGCTGCCCGGCCCGGGGCTGGAATTCTTCCGCGCGGTGCGAGCCGCGCTCCCTGGCGCGAAGCTGATCGCCGAGGACCTCGGCACCCTCACCCCGGCGGTGCTGGCGCTGCGCGAGGCGACCGGCCTGCCGGGCATGGCCGTGCTGCAGTTCGCCTTCGGCGGCGGCTCGGACAATTTCTACCTGCCCCACAATCTCCGCGCCAACTGCGTCGTGTACCCCGGCACGCACGACAACGACACTACGCTCGGCTGGTACGGCAGCGCGGACGAAAAAACCCGGGACCACGTGCGGCGCTACCTGCGCGTCAACGGACAGGATATCAGCGGGGATTTCCTGCGCACCGCCTACGCCTCGGTCTGCAACCTCGCCATCGTTGCCTTCCAGGATCTGCTCGGGCTTGGGTCGGCCGCGCGGTTCAACAGCCCCGGTCAGCCGCAGGGCAACTGGGCCTGGCGCTTCCGGAGCGAGGAACTGGCCGTTCTGCAGAAGAATTCCGCCGGCTACCTGCGCGAACTGGCGGCGCTCTACCGGCGGTGAAGTTGTTGGGCGGGGTCTTTGACCCGCCCTGCCTGACCCTGAAAACGGGCAAATACCTGCTGTACAAAAGGGCGGGTCGAAGACCCCGCCCTACTTCAGCAGATGCGCCTTGATCAGCGGGATCACCTGCTCGGCGGCGTCCTCGAGCACATAATGCCCCGCGTCCGCGATGCGCTCGCACCGCGCGGCGGGAAAAATCCCGCGCCAGCGGGCCAGAAATGAGTCGTTGAAGCAAAAGTCGCGGCCGCCCCAGATCAGCAGCGCCGGGTTGTTGACCAGCTGCGGCAGCCCCGCCTCGACCGCCGCCAGCGTGGCCCAGCTCGGGTGCGAAGGATCCATGGGGATGTCGCGCACGAAGGCGTTCACCGCCACGCGCGCGGCCCACGAGTCATAGGGAAACAGGTAACCTCTCTTCTCCTCTTCCGCCAGTTTCCGTCGGTGCATGGCCATGAAGGTCGCGGGCCACGCAAAGCCGTTGAACCCGCGCACCAGCCACGGGCCGAGCCCCGGCCAGCGGCAGAGCGCGATGCGGGCCGGGATGCGCGGCGAGGCAAACGCGGCCGTGTTGAGAATGACCAGCCGCCCGATCAGCCCCGGCTGCCGCGCGGCGAAGCCAAATCCGATCGCCCCGCCCCAGTCGTGCACCACGAGGTGCACGCGCTTCAGCCCGAGCGAGACCACCAGCGCCTCGATGTCCGCGATCCGCGTTGCGAGCGTGTAGGGATAGTCAGCCGGCTTGGCCGAGAGGCCCATGCCGATGTGATCGGGGGCGATGCAGCGCAGGCCCGCGGCGGACAGCTCGCGAACCAGGTTGCGATAATAAAACGACCAGGTCGGATTGCCGTGCAGCAGCAGCACCGCCTCGTCGCGCCGCGGGCCCTCGTCGAGATAGCTCATCCGGGCGCCGCCCGGGGTGACCAACGTGCCGGGGGCGAAGGGATACTGGCGTGCGAGCCAGTCGGGAAGCTGCGGCGGGGTCACCATTCGAGCGCGAGCATGAGACAGTTGAGCCCGCTCCCGATGCCGAGCAGACCGACGCGGTTCCCCTCGCGGATGGCGCCGGCGTCGAGTGCCGCCGCCAGCGTTGCCGGCAAGGCGACCGAGCCGGTGTTGCCCAAGGTCTCGAAAGTCGAAAAATCCTTCGCCAGATCGAGGCCGAGCTTTTCGTACAGCAGCCGGCGGTGGGTGCTGCCGACCTGGTGGCAGATAAACCGGTCGAAGGAGTCCCCGGCCCAGCCGCCGGCACCGGTGAACCCGCCCCACGTCTCCTGAGCGAGGGCGACGCCGGCCAGCAGCAGCTGCTCCGAGTCGGTTTGCATCGCGAGCGACTCGGCGCCGTGCGTATCGCCCTGGCAGAGCTCGCTGTGCTGCGTCGCGGCGCGCGCCACGCCACCAAGCAGCCGGTGCGCCCGGCCCTGGACGAGCGAACGATGGCAGACGACCGCCGCCACCGCGCCGGAGCCGATGGTGAGGTTGGCAAAGTACGGCTTGATCTCGTTCCGGCTGAGGGGGCGCTCCAGCAGCGTGGCGATGGTCTGCTCGACGAGCGGCCGGCCGTTCTCCCCCGCCACTACCAGCGCGCAGCGGATCTGGCCCGACTCGATCAGCCCGGCGGCGACGGTCAGCGAATTCAGGAAGCCGAGGCAGGCGTTGGACACGTCGAAGATCTGCGCCGTGCCCGGCAGCCCGATCTTGCGGTGCGCAAACGACGCCGTGGCGGGTTCGAGCATGTCGCGGCTGACGGCGGCGTGGATGAACAGTTCCACCTGCGCGGCAGTCAGCGCGGATTTCGCAAGCACGGCCTTGCCGGCGGCGGCGCTGGCGTCGGACGGACGCGTCCCGGCGGGCCACATCCGCCGCTCGCGGATGCCGGTCATCAGCTCCAGCCGGCCGGCGGGCAGTTTCAGGCGCTCGTACAGCGGGCGCAGCCGTTCCTCGATTTGCGCCGAGGTCCAGATTTCCCCGGGGAGCGCCACCGCGAGCGACTCGATGCAGACGTTTTCAAACCTCATGCGGGCCTCACTTTTCGGGCCGCATGGCGAGCCGGATGATTTCCTGGTCGAAATAGTTGGAGCCAAGCCCCGCGTCCACGACGAGCGTCGTGCCGTTCACCCCGCTGCTGCGCCCGCTGAGGAGGAACAGCACGGCGTCGGCAACCTCCTGCGTCTCGAGGTTCTTTTTGCGGAAGGTGAGCTTCGACGCGTAGAGGTAGCTCTCCACGTAGCCGGGGATGCCCGCCGAGGCGCTGGTCTTGAGCGGCCCGGCCCCGACCGCGTTGAAGCGCACGGCGCTGTCGGCGCTGAAAGACTTGGCGAGGAAGCGCACGCTCGAGTCGAGGGCGGCCTTGATCGGCCCCATGTAGCCGTAGTTGTCGGGCGTGACGAGCAGCGAGGAGATGCCGATCGTGACCACCGAGGCGTCCGGCGCCAGCAGCGGCTTGAGCGCGCGGGAGATCTCCACGAGGGAGAACGCCGACACGGCCATGGCCTGCAGGAAATCGGCGCGCTTCGTCTCGTGAAACGGCCGGAAACCCTCGCTGTAATTCGCGAACGCAATCGAGTGCACCACGCCATGCAGCGGCGCGTGGCCGGCGGCCAGGAGCTCCGCCGCGAGCCGCGCCGGGGCGTTCTCCTGCTCGACGTCGCAGACGAACACCGGCTTACCGGCCAGCTGCGTCTCGAGGGATTTGCGGCGCGCTTCCGAGCGCACGCTGTAGACGACGCGGGCGCCGGCCTCCTCGAGCGAGCGCGCGACGAACCAGGCGACGCTTTTGCGGTTCGCGACGCCGAACACGAGGACGGTCTTGCCGGCCAGCTGGAGATAGTCGCTCACGGCGTGCCTCCAGGTATTTTCCACGCGACGGAAAAATCAACGGTGAGCACGCGCTTGTCGCCGCTCTTGACGCTGCCGCTCATCATCGTGAAGCCGCCGAGCGACTCCTTCCGTTTCACCTCGATGGTGATGGTCTCGCCGGGATACACGGGGTTGCGGAAGCGCACGTCGCTGATCTTGGCCAGCAGCGGGATGCCGGGCTGGGTCCCCTGCCCTGCCATGTGGCGCGCCATGAGGAGCGCCCCGGTCTGGAACACGGCCTCGCACAGCAGCACGCCGGGCGTGATGGGCGCGCCGGGATAGTGACCCTGGTAGAAGGCCTCCGCCGCGTGGAAGGTGCGCTGCGCCACCAGCGTGTCCGCACCCTCGGAGACGATCGAGTCCACGAAGAGAAACGGCGGGCGGTGCGGGATAAGCGAGAGGATCGTGGGGCTGGCGGTCATGCGGTGGCGGCGGCCGGGGTGGATTGGCGCTGGCGGAAGAGGTGCTGGTCGATCTTGTTCGCGACGATCACACCATAATTTATGGTGCCGAGCCAGCCCGACATGATGATGCCGACCGACCCGGCGTGGAACAGGCCGGGGAGCATGTCGGGCAGGTCCATCGAGACCTTCAGGCCCTCGAACTTGGTGCCGAACGCGGCGCCGCCCGCGTGCGTGGTGTAGCGCTCGATCGTCCGCGGCGTGGCGGCCTCCCGCCAGTCGATCTTGGCCCGGACCCCGGGGATGAACTTCTCCAGCGTGACAATCGACTCCTCGATCAGGCGCGCCTTTTCCCGCGCGTAGGTTGCGTCGTCCAGCTGCTTCCAGTCCCCGTAGCGGCCGTTGAGCGAGACCACCACGGTGTAGCGGTCGGAACCCGGCCGCGTCTCGGGATAGTAGAGGGAGAACGTGCGGCTGGTGGTGTGGAAATCGGTGAGCTCGGCGCTGCTGAAGTGCGGGTTGCCCGAGGTGAACACGAGGTCGCCGATGTGGGGAATCGTCTCGCCCTGGCGGATGCCGAGGTAGACCTGGCAGGAACTGGAGTTGAGGCGCACGGCGCGCGCGGCGGCAAGGTAGTCGGCGGGAAAGTTCTCCTCGCCGCCGAGTCCGAAGATGGTGTTGCGGAGGCCGGCGTTGGACAGCACGGCCTTGGCGCGGATGACCCGGCCGCCGCGGGCCACGATGCCGCAGGCGACCTTCCGGCCCGCGCGCTCCTCGACGAGGATCTTCTCCACCAGGACCTTTTTCCGCACCTCGGCGCCGTTGCGCCGCAGTTCGGCGACCATCTTCTCGATCAGCAGGTCCGAGCCGCCCCGGAAGGTGTAGACGCCGGAGCCCATGAAGTTGGAGAACACGATGCCGTAGGTGATCGCGGGATCGTCGAGCGTGGAGCCGTTGGCGTAGGCGATGGGCTCCATCAGCAGGCGCTTCACGTCATCCCGCCCGGGAAAGAAGCGCTCGAGCATCTGCCCCGTCGTCTCGGGGTTGTGGTCGTAGTAATTCATCCCGCGCAGGTGGTCGTAGAACTTCTCCACGTGCGCCGGATCGAGGTGAAACTGCTCGACCAGCACGCGGGTGTAGTCCTCGCGGGTGAAGGTGGTCCAGACGTCCATCTGCGGGTTGACGAAGCGGATGTCCTTCAGCGGCACGATCGAGTCGGCGATCTCCTTGGTCCAGTATTTGCGGCAGGACTTGACCATGCCGACCGGGAAGCCGTGAAGGGAGATGTCGAAGATGTGGCCGCCCTTGCGGGTGAACCAGGTGGCGAGGCCGCCGAACTGATAGTGGTGCTCAAGGAGCAGCACCTTGTGCCCGGCCTTGGCCAGCACATTGGCGCCAGTCAGGCCGCCCAGACCGCTGCCGATGACGATCACATCATACTCGTCGGCCACCCCTTTGAGCCAGTCGTAAGCCATGGAAAGAATCCAGTGAACGCGCTGCCGGAGGGAGGGCAAGGGGTTTGTGCCCTCCTCCGGTCGCGGACCCGGCTTGGCTGGCGCGGCTACCGGGCGGGATCCGTGCCCTGGTCGCGAATGTGGTCCTTCGAATTCGTCGCCGGCGGCGGACTGGGCATCGCGTGCGGCGCGGGATTGGCCGGCGCGGACCGCCCCACCGCGGAAGGTGGCGGGAGCGACGGCGGGGGGTTGTGCGATGGATTCGGCTGGTAGGAAATGGTGCCCGTCCGGGGCGCGGGCGGCGCTGAGGCGGGCCCGCGGTCGCGAGAATCATGGCTCATCGTGGGGCCGCCCGCGGGGGCGGGCGGCGGCATCGCCGGACCGCGGTCATGGGAATCGTGCGTCACCGCGGGGCCGCCGCTGGGGGCGGGCGCGGGCTGGTGGGTCGGGCCGGACGGGCGGGACGGGGTCACCGCGGCAGGGTTGGATACCGGTCTCGGTGCCGGCGGCTGCGTCGCGGTCGGCTGGTCATGATGATCCTGCCTGGCCGGGGGATTGCCGGCGGCCGGCATCGGTGTGTGATTGCGGTCCGAGTCACGGCCGCTGGGGGTGGGTCGCGAGCGGTCGTTCTCCGGGGAATGCGGCCGATAAGAGGACGGTGGCGCGCCCGGGAACGGTTTCGGCCGGCTGACCTCCGGGCGTGGACGATACGGGTCGGGACGCGACGGCGCGGCGTGGACGGTGGGTGCCTTCCACGCGTGCCAGTTGTCATTGTACCGGTTGGGGTGCTGGCCGCCCGGCTCGGGACGGCGGTTCCAATCCCGGCGCTCCTGCCAGTTGTGGTGGCGATCTCCGACCACGATGGTGCGGCGATACCAGTCGCAATCGTAACTCAGCCAGATGCCGATGGGAAACCCCACGCCAAACGTCAGGTAGGATCCGTAGGGATAATAATAGCCCGGCTGCTGCACGACGTAGACCACCGCGGGATCGTAGTACGGCACGTACACGACATTCGGCTGGGCCGGCACGATCTGAATGAGGTCATCCCCGTCCACGACCTGCTGCTCCGGTGTGCTCACCAGCGCGCCACTGGCCCGGGCGCGGGCCCGGAGCCGCTGCACGGAATTCATGACATCCTCGGGCTGGGTCAGAAAGGCGCCGCCCAGCTCCCGCGTCCACTGGAGGTTTTCATCCATCCAACTCACCACCGCCGGGTAGCGGGCGAGCGCGCGGATACTCTCGTTCCACGGCTGGGCGTCAATCTGGGTCGGGTCGCCGCCCGACTTCAGGTACCGCGCGGCCAGCACGACGTCCGCGGGCACGGTTGAGGCGGGCAGGATCAGCGCAATCAGGGGGTCGGGGTAGAGTGCGATGGGTCCCAGCAGTTGCTCGAGCTGCTGCGAGGACAGCTGCGGATAGGATTCGAGCGCGGGATCCGCCGCGCGCAGTCCCGTGGTGGAGGCCAGGGCCAGGCCGAGCAGCAGGCCAAGACGGCCGGAAATAGCGGGGGAAAGCTTCATGGGGCGGGAGTAAGTTTGTCTGAGCTTGGCCAGTGAGACCAAGCCGACAGGACCAAGTGCCGGAAAATGCTACTTTTTGGCGAGGATGTGGAAGTTGGCCATGGAGATGCCGCTCAGCATGGCGCCGACAATCCCCAGAAAACCCTGGTCGGTGCCGCACAGGTAGAGATTCGCGAGGTCGGTGCGCCCCGGGCGGTTCTTTTCGGATGCGCCGTAGATCGCGCCGCCGAGGTGGCCGGTGAATTTCGCGATCGTGCGCGGCGTGAACATGTCGGTGGTCACCGTGGCGCGGGTGAACGCATCGGTGGACGGGAGCTTGGGCAGGAAGCGCTGCGCGCTGTGTTGCAGGGCGGCATACCAGCGGTGCTTGTCCGCCCGGTAGGTTTCCTCGGGGAGATGCGCCCAGCGTTCGTAGTTGGCGAGGCAGGTGCAGCGGAAAATCCCCTCGGGCAGCCCGAGTCCGGGCCCGTAGTCGAAATTGTTCGGGAGGCAGATCACGCCGCTCCGGGGATCGACCTGGTCTGCCGGACACGCGTAGTCGAACTTCGCGGAGTCGTTGAAGAAGACGATCGTGTCGCTCCCCCACCCGAGCGCCGCGGGCGGGCAGTCCAGGATCGTGATCGTCTCCACGAAGGACAGACGCCCGGGCGCCGGCGCCGGTTGCAGGCGGTGGCCCGATTGCACGAGCCGTGCGGTCTCGGGCGCACCGATCGACGAGAGGACGTGGTCGGCCGAAATCTCCTCGCCGTTGTCGAGCAACAGCGCGGCGGCGCGGCCCTCGTGGGCCACGATGTGCTTCACGCCGCACTTCATCCGCCGCTCGCCGCCGGCCGCGCGGTATTTGTCGAGCAGGACGCGGAGGATGACGCGCACGCCGTCGAGGGGCCGCGCGAACCCCTCCAGGAAGAGCGCCTTGAACATGATCACGAACTGGCCGAACTCCATGTCGTGCTCGGAGGCGCTCCCGTAGTACATCAGCGGGCAGAACAGCATCTGCTCGAGCAGCGGGTCGGTGAGGTGTCGCCGGACCTGTTCCCGCGCCGAGACGGCCGGCGCATCCAGCGAGACATTGTCATAGGCGCGGACCAGTGCCGTCAGCCGCCGGAACCCGTCGATCTGGGCGGGAAACTTCGCCGCGACCTCGCCCTCCAGCACGCCAAAATCATTGGTGAAGCGCAGCGACGTCTCCCCGTGCGGCCCGAACGCGATGCGCGACTGCTTCTGCTCGCAGAGCGCGAATTCCTCGCGGGTGATGCGCAGCTGCCGGAGCAGCTTGCCGAGGGGGGTGCCCTTGACCCCCGGCCCGACAAAATTGGTCATCGCATGCAGGCCCACGTCGAACTTGCGCCCGCCGATGCTGTAGAAACTGTTCAGGCCGCCGACGGTGTTGTGGCGCTCGAAGATGCACACACGCTTGCCGAAGTGCGCCAGGCGGATGCCCGCCGCGAGCCCGGACATGCCGGCCCCGATGATGGCGACATCGTAGTGCGAGCGGGAATTCACGGAAGCAAGAATGAGGGACGCCCCGCCTTTGCCAAGGCTACGGCGGGCAGGCAGGAAACCAGGAAAGACCAAAACCTTCCGATTCCTGGCTTCATGGTTTCCGGCTTAAAATGAATCAGGCCGGGAAAATTCCCGGCCCGCGCAATCTGCCTGTGCGGGGCGGACTCAGCTCTTGGCGCTGAGCGCGTTGAACTTCGGGGTCAGGTAGTTCGCGCAGCTGTCGAGCGACGCGAGCTGGAGGTAATCCGCCTCCGGCACCTCGATGCCGTGGCGTTTGCGCAACTCCATGACGATATCGAGAAAGTCCATGGAATCGAGCTGGAGCTGGTCGCGCAGGCGGACGTCGGGCTTGACGTTGGTCAGGTCCTCGTCGGGGGCGATGTCAGCGATGATGTCGAGCACCAGCTTCTTGCAGTCGTCTTTGGTCATATTTGGGCTTCGGCTCGGGACTTAGGGGGCAAACCGCCGAACAATCAACGCGGAATTTATTCCCAGCATCCCGAATGAATTATTAAGGATCGTGTCCACTTTCGCAACCTTCCGCGGCTGATTGAGCACCAGCCCGGGCAGGGCGCAGGCGGGGTCGAGGTGGTCGACGTTGATGGTCGGATGGACGGTCAGATCGTCGAAGGAAGGCAGGTTGCCCGCCAGCTCGAGCGCGCCCGCGGCGCCCATGCAGTGGCCGATGTAGCTCTTGGTGTTGTTGATGGACGTGTCGGGGCAGCCCTCCCCGAACACCGCGCGGATCGCCTCGCATTCCTGGATGTCGCCGAGCGGCGTGGCGGTCGCATGAGTGTTGACGATGTGGATGTCGCGCGGCGTCAGCCCGGCGCGCGCGATCGAGGCGCGCACGCATTCCGCCTGGCGCACGGGATTCGGCAGCACGTAGTCGCTGGCATCGGAGTTGACGTGGTAGCCGGCGATCTCGGCGTAGATTTTCGCACCGCGGGCCTGGGCGTCCTCGAGCCGCTCGAGCGTGTAGAGGCAGCCGCCCTCGGAGACGACGATGCCGTTGCGCGCCAGGTCGAACGGCCGGCTGGCCTTGTGCGGGTCGGCGTGGGTGGCGAGGGCGTTCTGGCTCTTGAAACCGGCGAAAATGCCGAACGTGTGGATGCTCTCGCTCACCCCGCCGCAGATGGCCAGGTCCACCTCGCCGAGCCGCAGCATCTGCGTGGCGTGGATCAGGCCCAGGTTGCCGGCGGCGCAGGCCGCGCCGATGGTGTAGGCGGGACCGGTGACCCCGAGGTTGAGCGAGGCCTCGCCAGCGGGGTTGTTCGCGACGGTGCGCGGGTTGTGGTAATGGGACCAGAACTTGGTGTCGTAGTTAAACTTCGAGAGGTTGTAGATTTCGTTCTCGGTCTCGACGTTGCCGTGCTCGGTGCAGCCGATGTAGATGCCGACGCGATCCTTGGGCCGGGCGGCCCAGTCGATCCGGCTGTCCGCGAGCGCCTCGCGGGCGCAGTAGACGCTGATGCTGCCGGCGCGGGTGCCGACCCGGACCTCCTTCTTGGTCTGGTGCCGCAGCGCGTCGTAGTGGCAGACACCGGCCAGTTGCGGGCCCATGTAGCGGATTTCCATCCGCTCGATGCCCGCCACGCCGTTGAGCAGGTTCCGGCGGAACTCGGGCAGGGAGTTGCCGTTGGGGGCTGTCAAACCGACTCCGGTGATGACGATGCGGGAAGGCTTCATTCGTTGGGAACGGAAATCGCTAGCCAACCCCGCGCCGAAAGCAATACAAGCCTCACTGCATGAACGTACTCGTTGTCGGGGGCGCCGGTTACATCGGCAGCCATTGCGTCCGCCAGCTGCTCGCCGCGGGGCATCGGCCCGTGGTGCTGGACAACCTGGTCTACGGCCACCGCGCCGCGGTGCCGGCGGGCGTGCCGCTGCACGAGGCCAATGCCGGCGACGAGGCCGCCGTCGGGCGCGTGCTGCGCGACGAGCGGATCGAGCTCGTCATGCACTTCGCGGCGTACTGCTACGTCGGCGAGTCGGTCAAGGACCCGCTGAAATACTATTTCAACAACGAGTTCGCCGCGCTGCAGCTGCTGCGGGCGATGCTCGCGGCGGGCGTGAAGAAATTTGTCTTCTCGTCCACCTGTGCCACCTACGGCACGCCCGCCACGCTGCCCCTCGTGGAGACAATGCCGCAGGCGCCGATCAATCCCTACGGCCAGACCAAGCTCGATGTCGAAAACGCGCTGAAGGCCCTCGCGGTGGCGCACGGCCTGAGCTTCGCCGCGTTCCGCTACTTCAACGCCGCCGGCGCCGCCGAGGACGGCGCGATCGGCGAGGACCACACGCCCGAGACGCACCTGATCCCGCTGGCGTTCGACGCGGCCACGGGGCGGCGTCCGTCGCTCGAGATTTTCGGCACGGACTACCCCACCCCGGACGGCACCTGCCTCCGCGACTACGTGCACGTGGATGACCTCAGCCGCGCCCATATCGCCGTGTTTCCCCGGCTCGCCGCGCCCGGCGCCGCACTGTTCTACAACCTCGGCACCGGCCGGCCGGCCTCGAACCGCGAGGTCGTGCGCGCGGTCGAGAAGGTGACGGGCCGGAAAATCAAGCTCGTCGAGGGCCCGCGGCGTCCCGGCGATCCGCCCGCGCTCTACGCCGACTCGTCGAAGGCGCAGCGGGAGCTCGGCTGGCAGATCAAGTTTCCCGACATCGAGTCCATCGTCGCCACGGCGTGGAAGTGGCACTCGGCGCACCCCGGCGGCTACGGGAAGTGAGCGTAGGTCGGGCGCGCTAGCCCTGGCGCGCCGCGGCGGATTCGGGATAATCCGCCCTACCCCTTCAGCTTTTTCTTCAGCGCGGCCACCGTCAGGCCGAGCTCGGCGGCGGCGGCCTTGAGGTCGCCATTCACCGCGGCCAGCGTGCGCGCGATCATCTCCGACTCGAGGCGGGCGAGCAGCGGTTCCTTGTCCTTGCGGAACGTGGCATGCAGGAAGTCGAGCGCGCGGACGGGCGACATGCCCGGTTCGCCGGCAGTGATGCTCTCCGCGGACACCCGCGCCGCGGCCAGCGCGACATTCTCGGCGTTGGCGGTGCGAATGTTGGCGAACGGCGACTCGCTCGCGTCCATCCGGTCCCCGAGCGTCGCCTCGGTGCTCGTGGCCTTGCGCACCTCGGCCGGCAGGTCGTTGACGAGGATGGTGTCGCCCTGCGCGATGACCGCGCTGCGGTAGATCACGTTTTCCAGTTCGCGGACATTGCCGGGCCAGTCGTGGCGGCAGAGTTCCGCCAGCGCCTCCACGGACACGCGGGTCACGCGGGTCTTCCGCTGCTTGGCCAGGTTTTGGAGGAGGAAATCGATGATGGCCGGGATGTCCTCGGCCCGCGCGCGGAGGGCGGGCATCCGGATCCGCACGACATTGAGCCGGTAGTAGAGGTCCTCGCGAAACGCCTTTGCCTTCACCATCGCCTCGAGGTCCTTGTTGGTGGCGGCGATGACGCGGACATCCACCTTGATGGTCTCGGAGCCGCCGACGCGCTGGATCTCGCCCGCCTGCAGCACGCGCAGGATCTTGGTCTGCGTCGCGGCCGCCATGTCGCCGATCTCATCGAGGAAGATCGTGCCGCCGTCGCATTGCTCGAATTTGCCGAGCCGCTGGCCGGTGGCCCCGGTGAACGAGCCCTTCTCGTGGCCGAACAGCTCGCTCTCGATGAGATTGTCCGGGATCGCGGAGCAGTTGACGGCGATGAACGGCTTGCCGGCGCGGTGGCTGTGCTTCCAGATGGAGCGCGCAACCAGCTCCTTGCCGGTGCCGCTCTCCCCCGTGATCATCACCGTGACGTCGCTGGCCGTCACCTGGCCGATGATCTTGAACACCTCCTGCATGACCGGGGAGCTGCCGACGATGCCCTCCTTGTAGTCCTCGGTGTTGATCGCGGGCTTGTAGTCGCCGGCGGCCTGAAGATCGGCGCGGGTCTTCAGCGCGGCCTCCGCGAGGGCGAGCACCTTCGGCGGGTCGAAGGGCTTCATCACGTAGTCGAAGGCGCCGTATTTCATCGCCTCGATCGCGGTCTGCGCAGTGCCGAAGGCCGTCATCAGCACGACGAGCTGGCGCGGGTTGGCGGAGCGGATCAGCCGGAGCGTCTCGATGCCGCCCATGCCGCCCATCCGCACGTCGAGGAACACCAGGTCCGGCGGCGGGCCCTTCTTGACGAGGGCGAGACCCTGCTCGCCGCTGGGCGCCTCGGTCACCGCATAGCCGCGCGACGAGAACACCCGGGTGAGCGAGTAGCGGATCTCGGTGTCGTCATCGATGACGAGGATCGACGGGGGCCGGGTGGTGGTGGCTGCGGGCATGGAACAAGGGGCGCGGGCGGCGAGTCGGGAAATGAACGCTGGCACTTTCGCCGGGCGCGTTTTGATTACTTCACATGTTTGGCTGGTCAATCAACTTGTTCCGCATCCGCGGCATCCAGCTCGCGGTGCACGCGAGCTTCTTTCTCCTGCTGGCCTACGTGGGGTTCAACGCCTGGCTGGAGGGCGGCGGGATCGGGCTGGTGCTCAACGTGGCGATGGTGCTGGCCTTTTTCGCCTGCGTCGTGCTGCACGAGCTCGGCCACTCGTTCACCGCGATGCACTTCGGTGTCGGCGTGCGGCGGATCCTGCTGATGCCTATCGGCGGCATGGCGGAGTTTGACGCGATTCCGCGACAGCCCTCGCGCGAGCTGCTGATCACGCTAGCCGGCCCGGCGGTGAATTTCGCGATCGCGGCGGTACTCTGGGTGCTCGTCGGGCTCCCGGCGGACTGGCGGTTGTTTGGCTTCAGCGATTACCCGGACACTGCGGTCGGGCTCTTTCAGCTCCTGCTCCATTGGAACCTGGTCATGGGCCTGTTCAATCTGTTGCCCGTCTTCCCGATGGACGGCGGCCGCATCCTCCGCGCCCTGCTCGCCACCCGCCTGCCCTACCTGCGCGCCACGTTCTGGGCGGCCAGCCTTGGCAAGGTGCTCGCGCTTATCGCCGGCCTGATCGCCGCCTTCGTGTTCCACCATTATCTCACCGCGTTTCTCTTCGCGTTCATCTACTTGGCCGGCGACGCCGAGTACCGCGCCGTCCTGCGCCGCGACCTCGAGGACGCCCACTGGCGCGCGCTGGCGGCGCAGGGTTTTGCGACCCCGGCCGTGCCCGAGGAACCGCCGCTGCTCGGGCCGTGACGCCCACCCCGGATGCTTGCGGCTGGCGGCCCGGGGAAAAACCCTGTTGGGTGAACGCGATTCCGCCCGCCCGATGAAACTCCCCACCCGGACAAACCTCCGCGGCCTGAGCCTGCTCTGCCTGCTGCTGCTCGGCGCCAACCTCTACGTTTTCTTCGCCCGCGACTGGGAGGCGTCCTTCCTGCCCGCCAGCTACGCCACGCTCTACTACCCGCTCGACGCTCCGAGCCTGCGGGAGTGGGTCGTGGAAAAGGATCACACCCTCCGCCTCGATCTCGCGTGGAACCGCACCCCGGCGCAATGGCAGCTCCTCGTGGATGGCAAACCCGTCCAGACCATGCCCGGCGATGCGCCGCGCATCGCCGTAGCCGGGCCGATTTTCGACGGCACGACCAGCACCCCGCTCGACGATTTCAAGCACCGCTATACGCTGCGGCCGCTGCCCGCCGGGATCGGTCCCGACCTCGACTTCACGATCAACGCCATCGCCGGCGAGTTCTACCGGAAGAACGGCATGCAGATGTCACACGACATCTACCTCGTGCAACCCAGCGTCCCGGTCGGCAAGTTTACGCGCCATCCCGTCAGTTACTGGGTGGATGATTACGGCTACGTCGGCGCGGCCAGCCTTGCCGCCGCCGACCGCGTGGTCCGCGAGGAGATGGGCGTCCGGGACACCGATGACACGCCGACCCGGATCGAGAAGGTGGTGCGCTACCTTCGCCTCAAACTGGCCAATTCCGGCGGCGTGCCGAAGGACGATTTCCGCTGGATGGACCCGTGGCACATGTGCCAGCAGATGATCAACGGCACGGGCAAGGGCTGGTGCACCCAGAACGCCCTGATCTACACCTTTTTTGCCAACCGCGCCGGCGTCCCCACCCGCTTCGTCTTCGGCGCCAACACCGAGCACGACACCATCATCTACAACGGCCACTCCTGGGCAGAGTCGTGGGTCCGGGAGCAGAACCGCTGGACCTACGTGGACGTCACGCAGTCCATCCTGTCCGTCCAGGACCGGACCGGCGCGCTGCTCAACACCGCGGACATCCTGCACCTCTGCGAGCACGACGCCTTCGACGGCTTCACCGCGCGCATCTTCAAGGACTGGCACTGGAAGGACCTGCCGGTCGCAGCCCAGCCGCTCACCCCGGTGATCGTGCCGTTCTCCGCGGTGAACCGGCTCGCGCGGCAGGAGTACACCCACCAGGCCATCCTGAAGTTCCGGCACCCACCCAACGTGGAGGACATCCGCGGCGACTACGCGATGCTGCTGCAGGACCGGACGTTTGCCTGGACCAACTTCCGGCGCTATCTCTGGGACCCGCCGGCCGCCTATTCGCTCCTGCCCACCGACGGGCCGCGCACCTATTGCCTCCGGCAGTCGCTCTTCGCGGGCCTGCTGGCGGGCCTGCTGCTCCTGGTCATCGCCCTCGTCCGGCGGCCGCGCTAGCCGCCGGTCGGCACGGCAGGGCGCAGGCCCGCTGCTGCGCAGGGCGATACTGCCAGTGCCGGATGTGTCGGTCGGCGGCAGTCCGACATTGTCTTTCGTCCCGAGCGTTTTTTTATACACCCCGCATGAATCCACTGATCTTGCCTGGCTCCCGTGATGGCGAGGCGCCGCACCGGCAACCGTCGTTTGGGCCCTGGACCCGGCCCAGCCTCTGCGGGTTGGTTTTGGCGGCTGCCCTGGTGCTCCTGGCCCCGGGCGCCGGCTGCAGAGCCGTGCAGTCCGTGGCGGACGTTCCGGGCACCGCCGTCCGAGCCGTCACCCCGGGCCGGAGTGGCAAGGCCCCCGCGGCGGATCCCGTGCTGGTCCAGCAGAACCTGCTGCGGTTTGCCGACGAATTCACCAATCGGATCAATAGCGGCCTGGGTGAACTCCGGCGCGGCCCGAGTCCGCTCGAACCGGCCGAGCTACTGCGCCTGAAGATCGCGCTCGGCGCCTCCACCTGTTCCATCGCCTCCGGCTCCAACGCGGTCGCCAACCTGCTCGACATGACCGCGCTGGTCACGCTGATGCGGACGGATCTGGAGGCGTACTGGGTGCCGAATGTCTTCGGTGAATCCGCCCAGCCGCTGCTCCGCAGCGTGCGGAACGCCGAGACTGAGATTTGGCGGCAGGCGGGCACCGTGCTGACACCCGAGCAGCAGGCTGAGCTGCGCCGGGGAATTGAGGAGTGGCACCGGCAGAATCCCCGGCCGGCCGCCGTGGTCGGCGCGCGTGCCGCGGGGTTCGCCGCCGAGATCACGCCGAAGAGTGAAACCGATACCCCCCGGTCTGGCAGCGTTTTTAGCCTGCTCGGGATCGATCCGCTTTCCAGCTTGGATCCCGCGACCCGCGAGATCGCGCAGAGCCGGCTGCTCGCCGAGCGCGCCCTCTTCGTGATGCAAAAGATGCCGCAGCTGCTGCGCTGGCAGATGGAACTTCTGAGCATCAACACCACGGAACTGCCGGCCGTGCAGCAAGTCGTGGCCAACTCGACCAAGATTTCTGAGTCGGTAGATCGGTTTTCCAAGGTCGCCGAGCAGCTGCCCGGCCAGCTTCGCACGGAGCGCGAGGAAGTCATGAAGGCCTTCTCGGCGCAGGAGAAGGAACTCACGCCGCTTTTCGCTGAATTGCGCCAGACACTTGCCGCGGGGTCGCAGATGTCCACGTCGCTGAACGCGACCTTGGTTTCCTTTGACGCCCTGATGAAGCGGTTCGGCGTCGGCGAACCGCCTCCACCAGGGTCACCGGCACCGCCCGGTGAGCCGTTCCGGATCCTCGATTACGCCAAGACGGCGGCCCAGTTGGAAGCGACGTCCCGGCAGCTGACCGAGATGATCCACTCGCTCGACCAGACGCTCAGCTCGCCGAACCTCTCCCGGCTGTCGGCGCAAGTCGCGCCGGTGGTGCAACAGGCGCAAACCAGCGGGCAGGCCGTCGTGGACTATGCCTTCTGGAAGGGGATTTTGTTTCTGGCCATCGTGCTGCTTGCCGCCCTGGGCTACCGATTCCTTTCGGCCCGAATCTCCCCCCGTCGTCCGCGCCCTGAGCAATCGTGACCATGCCGCGTCCCGTCTCCCCACGCGCCCGCAAGCGCTTCCCGGGCGGTAGATAAGGATGCGAAGCCGGCGGCGACGGACCGGCGGCGCGAGCTATAAAGCCCCGGCGTCAACCGGGGCGGCCAGCGCGCGAGGCCTACTTGGCGGATGGCCCGATGAGATGCTGCTTAAGCATTTCCTGGCGGAGCGCGGTGACCACTTCCTTGGCCAATTGCTTGGCACTGCCAGGAGACTTGCTCTCGGTCACGCCGGACCACACGAGTTTTTCGCCGGGCAGCTCATAAATGCTGGTTTCGATACTCAGGATATGATCGGTCGTCACCGTCGTGCTCGTCATCGCATAGCCGCCGTAATAGCTGCCAAACGACCGGTAACCGACCGGGGCATATCGGTAGCCGGGGCCGTAACCGTAGCCGTAGCCCATGCCATAATGGTACATGGAATTGTAGCCGCCCACGGGGTAGGTCGTCTGGTTGACGGTTGTCTCGGCCCGGTCGGAGACCAGGCGCATGACCACCACCGCGTCAAATTTGGTTGCCCGGACCGCCGCGGTCACCTTGGCGGCATCCGTGATGTCGACCTTGTCGCCGAACAGGGCATAGCTGGAGACGACGTGGGTCTGGGGCGCGGCGGCCACCACATTGTCCTCGAAGATCCGTCGCGTGGTGGCGTCGCTGGTGGCGGCAATCACCAGGATGCTCTTGAAACTGAGCTTGGTGACGTCAGGCGCGACCCAGCTGTCCTTCAGCTGGGTGCCGCTGCAGGCGGACAGGAGGAGAAACGCCACCACCGCGAGGGCGCTGGTGGCGGGACGAAGGACGGGGATGTTTTTCATGGGATGGTGGGTAAAATTGGCTGCCGGCTTGTTTCTTGGCGGGTGCCGCGATCCGGGAAGTCGATCAGGGGATTTGCCTGCTAGCGAAGTTGCGCGGGGACGGATGGCAATCGTTTAGCGGCTGACTCGCCGCCGCGTCGAGATCTCCCAGAGTCATGAACGCGATGCCAGCATCACGAGGCTCCGGGGCTCATGGGCCGACCACGGGCCGGACGCTGGGCGGAGTTTTCACTCTGGCGTGTGGCGAGGCATCGGATGGGATTCCGACGAACGCCCGCAACCTGCCCGCCCGCAATGCCTAGTTGATGAACTCCCCCACCCTCACTTCCGCACCTGACAAGTCTGTCCGCAGCTGGCGGCGCTGGCTGCCCGGGGCGGTGATCGTCGTTGCGCTGGCTGCAGTGGCCACAGTGCTCGGTCCGCGTCTCCGGTATGGCGCCCCGATCGCGGCGTCCGCCTGGGCGGCCGGAATCCGCGCGGGCCGGCTGAGCTCGGAGTATTGCATTTCGTGCCACGAGGAGGCGGGCCGGCAATGGCGCGGATCGCACCACCAGCTGGCCAACCGGAAAATCGACCGCGTGCATCCGGCCGCGGACTTCACCGAGGGGACGGCGAGAGCGTTTGCTTCGGACTACCGGTTCGCGCTCGACGCCGGCCCGCAGCCGAAAATCGAGGAGCGGCGCCGTGACGGCACCATCGCCGACCACCGCCCGTCCATGGCCATCGGGCAGTCTCCCCTGCGCCAGTTCCTGATCGAGACCAAGCCCGGCACTTTTCAGGTCACCGAGATCGCGTGGGATCCCGCCAGGCAGGATTGGTTTGACACGTTTCCACCCACCGAGGAGCGCAATCCGGGGGAATGGGGCCACTGGACCGGCCAGTCGATGAACTGGAACTCGATGTGCGCGCGCTGCCACGTGACCGCCTACAGTAAGCACTACGACGAAGTGCGGCAGCGCTACCGCTCCACCTGGGTCGAGCACGGCATCGGGTGCGTGCAATGCCACGGGCCGATGACCGGGCACGAGCCGGGCGGCAAGGCGATGGCCGGGGTGCCCAACCTCTCCCGCGACCCCGCCCGCATGATCCAGACCTGCGCCGCCTGCCACGCCCGCGCCGAGGACCTCACCGCCTCGTTCCCGCCCGGCGCGGTGTTCGAGGACCACCTCCGGCTCGAACTGATGACCGATCCGCGTTTCTACCGCGCCGACGGGCAGATCCTCGACGAGGATTTCGAGTGGGGTTCCTTCCGGCACAGCAAGATGGCGGCGGCCGGCGTGACCTGCCTCGACTGCCACAACGCCCACACCGGCAAAATCAAGCTGCCGCTGGAGAACAACAGCCTCTGCATGCAGTGCCACCTCGCCGGCAACACGCGCAAGGCGCCGGTCATCGACCCGGGGGCGCACAGCTTCCATAAGCCCGAAACCCCGGGCGGACGCTGCGTCGACTGCCACATGGCCCAGACCACCTACATGCAGCGGCACCCGCGGCGGGACCACGGCTTCATCATCCCGGACCCGCTTCTGAACCAGCAGTTCGGGATCCCCGATGCCTGCTCGCGCTGCCACGCGGACAAGCCCGTGGCGTGGAATGTCACCGCCTGGGAAAAATGGTATGGCGCGAGCGGAAAAGCCGAGCCGCGGCGCGCGCGCACCCGGGCCGTGGCCCGCGCCTATGCCGGCGATGCCAATGTCGTGCCCGAGCTGCTCCGGCTGATCGGCGAGGAAAAGACGCCGGGCTGGCGCGTCTCGCTGCTCGGCCTTGCCGAACACCTCGCCCCGGGTAGCGACGGGGTCGTGGCGGCCGCCCTGAAGTTGCGGGGTGAACCTGATCCTCTCGTCCGCGCCGCGGCGATCCGCGCCTTGGCGGGCCATGCGCCCTCCCGCCCGCTCCTGCGCGAGGCTTTGCGCGACTCCGTGCGACTGGTGCGGCTCGACGCGGCCCTGGCGCTTTCGCCGGAACTCGCGGCCGGCTCCGGCGAGCGCCGGGAGCTGGACGAGTACTTGGACGTGATGATCGAGAATCCCATCTCCCTGTTGCGCCGCGGCCAGGACCGCTTCCACCGGGGCCTGCACGAGCAAGGCATCGCCGACCTGCGACGGGCGATCATCGGCGATCCGCTGTCGGCACCGCTGCCCGCCGCCCTCGGTTTCATGCTGAACGCGACGGGCCGGCAGCGCGAGGCCGCGGGGCAGTTCGAGCTGGCGGCCAGCCTGGCCCGTAACGACGGCATGTTTCCGTACTATGCGGCGCTGGCCTGGGCGGAGGCGGGCGAACCGCGCAAGGCGGAGGCCATGTTCCGGGAGTCGGTAAAACGCGATCCCAGCCAGGCGCGGGCCTGGTACAACCTTGGCCTGTTGCTCAGCCAGGCCAACCGGGACGACGAGGCGCTCGAGGCGCTGGAGACTGCCGAGGCGGTGGCGACGGCGGATGCGGATATCCCGTATGCCGCGGCCACCATCCTGGCCCGGCATACCCGGATGACGGAGGCGGAAAATGCCGTCCGCCGGGCCCTCGCCATCGATCCGTACTACCAACCGGCCCTGGGAATGCTGCAGCAGCTGCTGCGCGCAAAGCGGCCCTGAACCCCGCCGAGCCCAAAAAAAACGCCACCAGGGCTGTCGGTGGCGTTTGTAAAGTGGTGGACCGTAGCGGGCTCGAACCGCTGACCTCCTCAATGCCATTGAGGCGCTCTACCAGCTGAGCTAACGGCCCGTCTCCGACTGAGAGGGGTGAGCAAAATCAAAGTTCCCCGCGTGAACGCAAGGACTTTTTGACCTCACTCCTCCTCCTTCATTCGGAAGGTCAGGCTGAGCGTGTCGCCTTTCCAGGTGCCCGGCGGGTTCACCCGCTTGAAGCCGCGAAGGTCTTCCAGCACCGCGCGGTCGAATTCATCGCTGCCGGAGCCCCGTGTGATCCGCGCGTTGACGATCGAACCGTCGGCGTTGAGCCGAAATTCCGCCACGGCATACACCGCATCGCCCAGGCCGGGCGGTTTCTCGAGCCCTTCCTGCAGCCGCTGCTTGACGATCGCGAAATAGGCGTCGAGCAGGTCGCCTTCCTCGCGGGTGAGCGCCTTGCCGTTGGCGCCGCCGGTCTTGTTCGAAGTCGATCCGCCCACCACCCCGCCGGCGATGCCCTCGGCGTCGATGCGGGCGACCTTGGGGTTGCCCCCCGCGGCGGCGGCTTTCCGCGCCTTGTTCTGCTTGTCAAACTCGGCCTTGGTCAGCCGCTTTTGCTCGGCCTCGCGTTCGGCCCGGTCCCTGGCCTCGAGCTTCGCGCGGCGCTTGGCCTCGATCCGCTTCACGCTCTTGGCCAGGTCGGGAATCTTGGTCTCCTTGGGTGGCGCGACCGGCGCCGCTTTCTCCATCGGGGCCGCGACCGGAGCCGGCACGGGTTCGGCCGGCGCGGGCGTGGGTGCCACCGGCTGGGGCGTGGGCGTGGGCGGGGCGGTGATGGCGACCTTGATACCACCGGGCGTGCCCAGTGCCGGGGCCTCCGTCGCGGCGTAGTTGTCGCCCTCCCCCGCCACCAGCTCGAACACCTTCGGCGCCTCCTTCACCGACGTCTGCACCAGGTAGGTGAAGAGGAAAAGCACCGCCACCACCAGACCGTGCAGGCTGGCCGAAAGCAGGAAGGCGCTGGGTGAGCGGGCGGTCACGGCGGCACAGGAGTTAGACGCGCGGGCGGGCGAAAACTTAGTTCGGCGACTGGGTGTCGAAGGTGAACTTCAACAGGTTGTTCTTCTTCAGCTCGTCCATGAGCTGGATGACCTTCTCGTACGGCAGCTTGGCGTCGCCGCGGATGCGCATGATCGGCGGCTTGGTCTCGGCCGCGAAGCCGCGCAGGCGCAGCTTGAGCTGGGTGTACGGCACGGGCGTGGGGCTGTTGTCGAGGTAGTAGTTGCCCCGCGCGTCGATCGAGATCGCGACGTACCGGGCGTTCTTGTCCGGCTTCTGCTGCGGGCTCTTCGATTCGCTGGGCAGGTTGACCGGGATCGTCTGCTCCTGCTGGATCAGCGGCGTCGCGATCATGAAGATGATCAGCAATGTGAATCCCAGATCGATGAGGTTCGTCAGATTGAGTCTGCGATCGG
>CAIQKV010000016.1 GCA_903872505.1 uncultured Opitutia bacterium | reverse complement strand
TGATCCGCTCGAACAGCAGCAGAGGATTCCACCACGACCACACCGGATACTGCCAGATGGCCGGCTGCACCTGGGCGCGCCGGAGGGCCGCGGAGACAAATCCGAACGCGGCGTCGTGCTCGCTGCTGCCATCGGGGCAGCAGGGCAGGAAGATCTCGGCGGGCTTGATGCCCGTGAGCAGCGCGGCCAGCTGGCTCACCAGCCCGGCCTGACGCTCCGGGGTGAGATGGTTGAGTGCTCCATCCGTTTCGTTGAGGAAATGGATGGCGGGCGACTCGACGCCGAGGATGGCAAGCGCCTCGAGGGCCTCGTGGTGCCGGATGACAACGACCTCGGCCGGCGACAACCGCGGATGGCCGGGATGGGAGGCGCTGCCGTCGGTGATGAACACGACGTGAACGGGCAAACCCTCATTGCGCTTGCGGGCGATCAGTCCCCCGCAGCCGAGGGTTTCATCGTCCGGGTGCGGGGCAAAAACCACGCAGGAACCGGCGTGGTGTTGGTAGGGCCGGCTGAGCCAACCCAAGGCGTGGTGGCACAGCCCAATGGCCGCGCTCCGGGTGGCGGCCTTGATCCGCTGGCGGTTCAGCCGGTCCGAGGAAAACAGCGCGAAGGCGGGAAGGAGTAGTTGGCGGACAGCCATAAAAAGGTCAGGTGGGGGCGGGAACCGGAGTGACGAGTGCACGCTCGACTGCGGCCAGGAGGCGCGGCGCGTCTTTTTCCCAGCAGAATTGCGCGGTGGCGGCGGTGCGGGCGGCCGCCTGGCAGGCGCGGAGCCGGATCCGATCGCCGAGCAATTGCTCGAGTCGGGCCGCGAGCTGGCTGGTCTCATGCGCCTGCACCAGCAGGCCGGTATCCGGGGCGGCGCGCATCACCTCGGACTGGCCGGCAGTGTCCGTGGCCACGACGGCGAGCCCGGCGTCCATGTACTGGAACAGCTTGTTGGAAATCGTGAGGTCGCGGTTTCGCGGCCAGTGCGGCTCGAGCGCGAGGCCGATGTCGAACTCGGCCAGCTTGGACGGCAGCGCCGCAGGCGTGACAAGCGGGATGAAGACCACGTCGGCCCGGCGGGATTCCGGCAACCGGGAAACGAGCTGCTGCCGATATCCGGGCCGCTCATCTCCCAGCAGGAACACGCGGCTGGCAGTCACCGTCTGGGACCAGGCAGCCAGGAACAGCTCCAATCCGCGTCCCGGCCCAATAGTCTGGGAAAACCAGATGAAGGCCGGCGGCCCGGCCCCCATTGGCCGGTCAAGGCGGGAGCGGGTTTGCAGCGGGAACGTGTTGCGCAGCACGAGGGGCGCACGGCAGCCGTAGGTGGCGGCCAGCCCCGCGGCCATGCTTTCCGAGGTGGTCGTCGTGTACACCGCGTGGTTGAGGGCGAAGCTCTCCGCCGCGCGCAGGAGACGAAGCGGCCGGCTGCGGCGGTCGGTGAACATCAGGTCCTCCGAATACCAGTCCTCCACATCCACCGCCACGCGCCGGCCGTCGCGGATGAGATATTGGGCCGCCCAGATCGGAATCTCCGTGTGAACAATGGTCAGATCGGCGGGATGTGACCGGGCGAAACGCAGGAGGGCCGTGGCCGGACCCAGCGACTGGGCGGACTCGAGCCGCAACGTGCGGCAAAGCAGGCGGGCGCCCCACGTGGCACCACGCTGCACCAAGTCGGACACTTGGGTCCGGGGGGTCCGGGCCGTGTAATCGATCACCTGACGTCGGAAGGGCAGGCCTTGCAGCAGCTCCAAGTCCAGCTGCTCAAAACGCTGCTGGACGGAGACGGACATCACCGTGACCTCGTAGCCGGCCGCGCCGAGCGTGGTGGCCTCCTTCACGACGCGCGGGTTGCGGCAGAGATGGGAGGCCGTGAGGATCAGGATCTTTTTCGGGCTCATCGGTGCAGGAGGTGCCGCAGCCGCCAGACATTTTTCCAGCCGATGACTCGGGCAAGCGCGGCGGTGCGGGGGCCCATCGGCGGGGCCGTGAGGCTCGTGCCGCCGAGGGCGGCGACCCGGTCCCGGGCCGCGCGCATGAGGTCAGCAGGGAAGGGGAAAAAATCGTGGATGAACCGCTGGCAGGAATTGGCGCCAGCCCGGCGGGTGCGGGGCGTGTCCTCGGCGGCGCGCAGGTGCTGCGCGATGAGCTCGAGCGACCGGAACTGCGAGCGGCGCGCGCGCTCACTGCGGCGCTGGCTGAGGCTGCCGGCCAGGCCGGACCGGTAATAGCTCCGCGCCACGGGGTCGCCGCAGAACGCGATGCCCGCGCTGGCCAGGACCACCCGGCAGAAATACTCGCCGTCGTCGTTCAGCGAAAGCGATTCATCCCAGGCGCCGGCGCGCTCCGCAGTGGCGCGCGGGACCAGCCAGGCCGCCGGATGCATCATCGCACCGGTCTCGCCAGCCAGGACGAGAAAGTCCGCGGGGGCAAAGTCGCGGAACACTGCCTCGTCCACGAATCGCGCCGCACCCGGTTCATCTGCAAAGCGCCCCCACGCGCAGGTGGCGAGCGTGCCCGGGGCGCGGGTGGCGAGCAGACCCAGTTGCGCGGCGATCTTGCCGGGGGAGAGCAGGTCGTCGGCGTCGAGGAACTGGAAAAAATCCCCGCGGGCCTCGCGGAGCGCGCGGTTGCGGGCGGCGCTGGCGCCGGCGTTGGGCTGGGCGAAAATCCGCACGCCGCGGGCGGTGAATTGCCGCGCGATCACCAGGCTGCCATCCGTCGAGCCATCGTCCACGAGGATGACTTCCGTGTGCGGCCAGGTCTGCGCGAGGGCGGACTCGAGCGTCGCGCCCAGCCACGGTGCGGCATTGTGGCACGGAATCAGGATGGAGACGAAGGGCGGGGACATGGTTTCAATGGCGCCGGTGGACCCGGATATAGCCGTAGGGATCCGGCGAGTGCAGCTGCCAATGCAGCCCGTCGGCGAGTTCCCCGAGCGGGCCGTGGTCGCCCAAGATGCCGACGAAATAGGTGTTCGAGCCCGTAGAGTTGGGCGTGTGGCGTCGGGGATCGTAATACACCGACCCAATGTACGGGAGAAAGTCGAGGTGCACGGACTTTGCCCCTTTTCGCCAAACCCCCGCATAGGGATAGCCGGTGTCCCGGAGGTACTCCGTGGTGAAGTCGAAGCCTTCCAGGCGCAGCACCCGCAGCACCATTTGGTAACCCAGCCAATCACCGACAAACAGCGAACAGTCGCCCGGGGCGCGCAGGATGCGGGCGAGATCATCGAGCCGGCGGATGAGCTCGGCCTTGTCGCGCGCCCAGGTCGCCGGCGCAAACAGCGTCCCGCCGCGCATCCGGTAGCCGTCCATGGTGGCGAGCAGCTCGCCCGCGCCCAAGGTCAACTCGATCTTCCGCGCGTCCACGGCGACTTGCGCCACCGTGGCGAGCCGCGGCCGGGGCTCAAACAGCCGGTAGGCCGGGCTGGAGGTCAGGACCCCGGCCACAGTGTCGAACAGCAGCAGCGCCGCACCGAGGCCGGCCACGGCGTAACGTCCCGGCCGCGGCCATTGCGGCCAGCGGCGCATGATTTCCTGCGCGGCGTAGACGGCCGCGAGGATGAAAAATGGCACCGCGAGATACAGATATTTGTTGGAGGCGAGCGAGCGGCCGTAGACGGCAAACGAGAGCCCCACGCCGGCGGCCCAGACCAGCAGGAGGGACCACTCCCGCCGACGGCCCAGCAGCGCCAGGCCAAGCAGGGACAGCAGGCCGACGAGACTGGAGGTGACGATGCAATACATCCGAATGGTCGGGCCCCAGCCATCGACTGCGCCGCGATCCCGGTAGACGGCAAGGATTTCCAGAGGATTGATGCTGCTCGCGAAATAGAGCAGCGCACACACCGCCATGGCGAGCAGGGCGGTCGGGAGCACTTCGCGGCAGACCGGCCGCCAGGCGCGGTGGCGCTGCCACGAAAGGGCGGCGACGGCCGGGCTGATCAACAGGCAGTCGATGCGGATCCAGCCCGCCACCGCGAGCAGGATGGCCACGAGCACGGAGCGCGGCACAGTCAGTGGCCGCAACGCGAGCAGGACGGCAAGCAGCGCGAGCCAGCCGCCCACCGCCGTCGTGTTCATATAATAGGCACCCGCCCAGATTTCCTGGCTCAAGAGGACTCCCGCGGCGACGAACGGCCAGGGGGCATGGAGCAGTCGTTGGACGAGGAGCGCGGTGAGGGCCGCGAATAACAAGGCGCCACCGGCGCTCAGGAACGCAAAAACACCCTCGGTGGAGCAGCGGGTGAGATGCGCGAGCCGGTTGATGACCACGTAGGAGCCCGGCTGGATTTCGTACAGGTAGCGGAGGTTCCAGTAACGCGCGTCACCCGAGGCAAGCGAGGTGGCGCCGTGAATCACGCCCTGCTCATCGCCCTCCAGCGGCGTGATCGGGAAGATCCCCACGAGCAGCCAGGCGAGCCAGAGGATGCAGACAACCAGCCCCACGCGCCGCGCGAGCGGCGAAAGCAGAAAGGCGGGAGACTCCGCGGCGGATGGATTCATTGCATGGCCAGCACCCGGCGCCAGCCGTGGCGGAAGTACCAGCGTTTCGACTCGGCGACGTAGTGGTGCATCATCGCGGTGGGCGCGACGCCCTCGGCCCGGCCGGGTTTCGTGACGTAGTCCGCGGCCGGGGCGACCGCACACGACTGGGCGCGGGCCACGAGCATCGCGACGAGGGCCTGCTCGAGGTAATAGCTGGTCCGCTCGCGGGCGATCAGCTCGGCGCACCAGGCCTCGAGTTCCTCCCAGTTGATCGCCTCGCTCCGCAGGCCACACAGGCCGACGTTGACCAGCGGCGGGATCGGCGCACCGGCCAGCCGCTCCAGCAGTGCGCGGGAATAACCGTAGCTTTCCTCGCAATCGACGGCGTGCAACGGCCGGTCGGGCGCGTCCAGCCACGCGAGGAGGAAATCGGGCCTGCGGAAGAACAGCAGGTCGGAATCGAGGACGAGCTTCCAGCCCGTCGAGCCGAGATGCGGGTCGATCAGCTTGCGGAGATTGGGATAATTGCGCCAGCGCTCGCGCAGGACGGGGAACCTCGCCTCGGGCAGCAGGGCCTCGAGCCGCTCCCGGATGGCCGCGGCGGAGCGGATGGTGATGCCCGGGCCCAGCCGCTGGAGCAGGAAGCGCAGGGTGTCATCAACCGAGCCGTCATCGTAGATCTCGGCGTTGACGCCGCGGTCGCTCTGCCGGGCGAAGGAGTGCAGGCAGAAGGCGGTCTGATACCAGAAGCGGCGCCCGGTCAGGAGATGGAGCGTCACGGGTGGCACGCCCGGCCGCCCGGGCAGGGGGGGCAGCGTGGCGGCGGCGGCGACCATTTCCCGGCGCTGGCGCTCGGTCTCGCGCTCCACGAGCGGCCCGCCGTTGCGCCAGGAGTCACGCAGGCGCGCGAGCGGCCGGTGCCACAAGGCCAGGGCCAGCCGGCCGAGTCCCAGGCGTTGGGCGGTGTGTTGGAGGTTCATGTCAGGCGCACGGGATGCACGTTAACCCTGGGCGGCGGGCCGCGCGGGGGAGGCTTTCGGCGTCAGTAGCCACCAGCGCATTTTCTGTCCGCGGGTCTCATCGGCGAATTGCAGCAGGCGGTCGCGCGAGAAAAGCCAGCGGGCCAGTCCGGTCCGCCGGGGCAAATCCTCCCCGGTGCGCGGCGTGGACCAAGCTTCCTCGATGGTGTGGGTGGAGGCAAAGCGCGGCCGGAGAAGATCGCCCATCGCCAGCTCATGCTCATGCAGTTCGACCAGCAGGGTGGTACGGGCAAGGTGGGGATTGAGCGCGGGGTCAAGCATCGTTGCTTCAAGACCCTCGATATCCACCAGCAGCACGGGGCGCTGGAACGGCGCCAGGACCTCGGCCAAGGCGGCGGGGTCGCAAAAACCTCGCATGTCGAGTTTGCCGGCGACGCCGTTGCGCCGGGCCATGAAACGGGTGAGCACCCGGCCCAGCCGGTCGCCCTCGTAGGCGATGACGCGGGGCGCCCGGCCAAAACGCGCCCACCCGACCGCGTAGTAGCCCTCGGCCGCCCCGATATCCACAAACACGTCAAAGTCCTGCGCGAGCAGCCGCTGGAGAAAGGGGCGGAGTTCCATCTCGTACGTGCCGAGCAGGGCTGGACCAATATGGGGATTTGGACTGTTGCCCACGTAACGCAGGCCGGCGAAGGGCCCCCCGCTCACCCGGCCGCCGAGCAAAAGGTAAAGCAGGAAGTCCGCGTTGCGCTCCCGCAGCGCATTCCACGGGACATGGACGAACCGGTAGAGCAGCCAACCCGGGAGGGAGGGATCGTCAGGATCGCGGGGCACGGGAGGATGAGGGTCCGGGAATAACCCGGCCGTCAAAATGGCCGCAGGCACCTTGCCAGCGGATGCGCGCGGCGGGCGACATCCAGGCGCGGCTGGAGAACCAGGCCTTGAATTTGCGCAACCAAGCGCCGGCGGGAGTGAGCGAGGGCCAGGGATTGGCGTTGTGGCGGGCGAGGACCTGCATCCAAGATTGCTGGATGCCGCGGTTGAGCCGGGCGAGATAACCGGCATTCAGGCGTGACGCCGGGATGAGGTGGGTGAGGCGAAGCTGCGGGAAATAACCCGTGTGCCAGCCGGCCTTGAGCGAGCAGAGCATGATGTCGTTGTCGCCGCCGGACGTGAGGTCAGAGCCCCGACGGTCGCTGGGAGCGGAGCCATCGCCTTGGTGCGCCCCGAGCCACGCCATCCAGGCGCTGCGGCGCAGGGCCATGCCGGCGCCGATCGGGGCGCAGGCCGGGTACTCGTTGCGCGTGGCGCCAGCCGGGCGGAGTTCCGGCGCGACGATTTCGCTCTCACCCAGATCGCGCAACGCGAGGAGGGGAAAGAATTCGCGGGCCCATGGCGGCGGTTCGGATTCAAACTCGGGAAGCGACCTGCCGCCCGCCGTGCCGAGCCGGGGTCGCGCGGCAAAGATCGCCAGCACCAGTTCAAGGTAGTCGGGCGCAAGCACGTTGTCATCATCCACCAGCACGGCGAGGTCGGCGCGGGCCACGGCGAAGCCGCGCCGGCGGGCCTCGGTCAAACCCAGCATGGGCTCATCGACCACGGAAAGATTCTCGAGCGCGCACTCGGCCAGGAACCCGAGATCGGGAAAGGAGCTTGAAGCGTTGTTCACCAGCACCGTTTCCCACTCGGACACGGGCAGGGTTTGCGCGCGCAACCCGAGGAGCGTGCGGCGCAACCGCTGCGGGTCGGGGTTATGGGTGGGAAGGATGACGGTCAGTTGCACGGCGGCGATCTCACGATTTGGACACTGGTTTCAATACGCCTGGCGCTGCCCCAGCTTGATCAGCGGCCCCTCGAAAATTTGCCAGGAGATCCACGCGAGGGCCCACGTGACCCCCGTGGCGACCGCGAGCAAGCCCACGGAAGCCAGCGAATCGAGGGGGAAGTCGACCCGGCCCAGGAAATGGCGGGCCACGGAAGCCATGACAATGGAATGCCAGAGATAGATGAAGTAGGAGAGGCGGCCGAGACTCACCAGCGGGCCCCAACTCAACAGGGCGACCAGCCTGGCCGGTTGCCGGACGACCACGGTGTAAACCACGGTGCCATAAAAGGCCCCGAGGCAGGTGTAACCGAACAGCGGCAGATACCATTCATCCATGCGAACGCGGAGATAAAGCAGGACCGCGACCGGTGGCGCGGCGATGAGCGACAGCACCCACCAGTCCGGCAGGTTCCGCTCGAGCCAAGCCCGCGCCGCCGGGGAGCGGGTGGCCCAGGCGGCAATCATGCCGAAGGCGAAATCGTCCATCCGGCAGGGCATCAACAGCCGGCTGGAGGCGCCGGTCGGATCGACCAATCGGGCGGCAATGCGACAGACCCAGGCAACCGCGACCACGATCAGCAGGACGCGGAGTAGCCGCGCGGGCTGGGTCCACCGGATGACCCACGGCGCGACGAGATAGAACTGCTCCTCGACGCCCAGGGACCACATGACCGACAGGACGCCAATGTCCCAAGTCCCGAACCAGGCCATCCCGTGGTTGCTGGTGAACGTGAAGTAGGTCCACGCCGGGAGATGGCTGTAGCGGCCGACATGAAGCCAGCCGAACAGCACCAGCAAAGTCGCGTAGTAGAGCGGCAGGATGCGAAGCCCGCGACGCAGATAGAAGACCGGGAGCAGCCGGGGCGATTCGCGGTGGTCGATCAGCAGGCCACCGATCAGGAAGCCCGACAGCACAAAGAAAAGATCCACGCCGGACCAGGACAGGGTCAGCAGGTGGTTGAGGAAATTGGGCCAGCCCACCGTCGTGAGGGGCAGCTTGAGCTGCACGTAGTGGTGCAGCAGCACCGCGCCGATGGCGCAGCCGCGCAGCCCATCCAGGCTGACGATGCGGGCGGAACCGGGGCGGTCAGACATGGGGAGCGGGGCGCAGACGTTCGAGCAGGTTGGACAGCCGCCAGCGCCAGTGGGTGTGCCAGGGCTGGCGGCGGCTCCAGGCCGCCGTCTCGGCGCGGGCGATGTCGTCAAGCGTGGCCGTCTTCGACGCACCGTGCTCGCGAAACACGGCGAGGTACCCGGGGACGTGGCGCGGTTTCAGCCCGGCAGCCGTCAGGCGCTTGTAGAAATCGGCATCCATGGTGAAACGCAGCGCCTCGTTGAAGGGCTGCTGCCACGCGCGCGGCCAGAACGTAGCGTGGCTGGGCAGGGTGACGCCGCCGACCGCGATTTGAAACCGGCAGACCTGGTGCCGCCGCCGCGAGCGGAGGCCGGGCGCATCGCCGGTGCGGATCTGGTCATCCCCGTAGAGCAGCGCGGCGCCGTGCCGCCGGAAACTGCGGGCGACGGCGGCAAACGCCCCCGGCAGGTAGTAGTCATCGGAGTTGATCCAGCCGACGAGCTCGCCGGTGGCCCGGTCGCAGGCCTTGTTCAAGGCGTGGGACTGGCCGCGGTCCGGCAACGATTCCCAGTATGTGAGCCACGGGCCGTAGCGTTCGAGAAGGCCGGCCGTCTCGTCGCGGCTGCCGCCGTCCATGATGATGAACTCGAGCCGGGGGTAGTTTTGGAGCAACACCGAGCGGATGGTTTCCTCGATGAAACCACCCTGCTGGAACGAGGGGCAGACGATGGTGATTTTCGGCCAGCCTTGATCGGGCGTGGTGGCGTAGACAGCCGGCGATGTCTCCTCGGTCCACGGCCAGCCAACACGGCCGGTCGGGGGCGGAGGGAGCTGGCTGAGGAAGGCGGGCATGGTGGGAGGGCGGTAGGCTAGCCGGAAGCGAGGGGCAGCTGCGGCCGGTCGCCGCGTTCGACGAATTCCTTGCGCAGGAACAGGAGGTCGAACTGCCAGAGCAGGTTGTCACGACCGACGTAGGTGGGGTCCCATAGGTCGGCGCAGCGGTACCCGAGGGTTTCCATGTGCTGGCAGAAGGCGGGAAACCGCCGGGCGTCGCCCCCCAGCTCGAAATTGTAGCATTCGATGATGAGCGCCTCGGTCGTGCGCAGGGTCGCCGTGGCTCCGGCGAGGATCGGCAGCTCGTAGCCATGCACGTCGAGTTTGATGAGGAAAGGACCGGTCAGGCGGCGGCTGGCGACCTCGTGATCGAGGGTCGTCTGCGGGAGGGTGACCCACGTGCCGCCGGTGCGGGGGCGCTGGGACGCCACGCCATCCCAGGGGTCGTTGGCATCGAAACTCACCTCGCCGCAGGTCGGGCCGGCCACCGCCAGCGCAAGCTGGGCGTGCGGGCAATCGGACTGGAACCGGGCCAGGGCCGGGCGATGAAACGCCTGCGCCTCCACGAGCAACAGTTCCCGGCAAGACGGGAGCGCGGCGGCGGCCTGGCCGGCCCAGCCGCCATCCGCCGCGCCGACATCAAGCAGGGTGCGCAGCGGCAAGTTAAGCGCGGTCAGTCGCTGGAGACCCGCTGCGAGAGTCGGCTGCCAGGGCTGCACGGCGGTGCTGGAGAGGCGGACGCCAAAGCGGGCGAGCCCGGCATTCAGCGTGTCCTTGAGCGATTTGACGATGCGAGTCATGGGCCGATGCCCGCGGCAGCGAGCGCCTGAAAACGACGGACGATGGTCTCCTGAAACGGCTGCAGCGGAAAATATTTCTCTGCATGGCGGCGAGCGGCGAAGCCGAGTTGCTCCCGCGCCGCCCGCCCGGTGATCAGCTGCAGCAGTGCCTCCGCCGCGCGGGCGGTGTCGGCCGAGGGCGCGCAGGCGCCGATCCCGTGTCCAGTGACATAGTCGAACAGTGGGGTGCCGCGGCCGGTCAGGCAGAAGACGGGCAGGCCCATGGCCGCGAGTTCCGTGATCCGGGAGGGTAGTGAGTAACGTTCGTAGTCGGACTGGGGCGTGTCGTCGCGGCTGAACGGGATGATCGCGAGATCGGCGTTTCGCAGGGTGGCGAACAGCGCGTCGCCCCCGAGAAAGGGCGCCGGCTCGACCTCAGGCCCGGGGGTCACCCCGCTGACGCGCACGCGTTCGACCCCGGCCGGATGGCAGTGCCAGCGGATGGCGGGCAACCCGGGCAGACGCTGCTGGCAGATCCGCCACGCGGCCTGGAGGTCGGACAGCAGCGCGGGATTCCAGAAGTTTCCCAGCACCACGGTGCGGAAGTCCGGGCTGAAATCGCGATGCTGCGTCTTGGCCGGCTCCGGCAGCACTAGGTTGAAGAGCGGGTCCACCCGCACGGTCTTGCCCGGGAGGTGAGGCACCAGCGCCTGCGCGATCGACGGGGCGACCGCCCAGACCTCTGTCACGCGCGGCCCGAGCCGGCGCAGGGCGCGCCAGAAACCAAAGTGGGCGCGGGGAAAGAAATCCTGGATTTGAAGGATCACAGGCACCGGCCGCCCAAGGCCGTCGAGCACCGCGGCAAGTGCGTCCAGACCCTCCTTGGTGAGCACGATGGCGTAGACCAGGTCGAAGGCCGCCGCCTGCCGGCGCGCCGCGGCGGCAAGCGCAGAACGATTGACCGGGATGGACCAGCGGCGGCCAAAGACGGGCGCGCCGAGGCGGTTCCAGAGCTTCGCGGCGAGGGTGGTGGGCGGGGCGAAGTTGCTGCGCGGCCAGCGGTGGGCATTGAGGTTCACGGCCGCGGGCAGCAGGGGATCCTCGGCCTGGCCGATGAACCAATTGGCGAGCCGGGCCGGGGGATAGGCGGCGAAGTTGCGCTCGAAGATCGTGCCCGTGCCGTGCGACCGGGAAATGACACCCTCGGAGAAGACCAGCACGCGAGGCAACGGAGTTTCCGCTGGATGAATAGGTTCGGTCATTGCTTCCGAGGTCGCAGCACCGTCAGGCCATTGCCCTCCTCGGTGGCGAAGGTCAGCGTGTGAAACCGGTCCGCCGCTTCGCGGATCGCCCGCCGCACGCCGCCCCAACGGATGGAGTCATGCAGGACCAGACAGCCGCCGGGAGCCAGCCGGCGGGCGTAGAGGTCAATTTCCCGCACCGTATCCTCGTACTGGTGCGAGGTGTCGATGAACACGAGGTCGCAGGACGCCGGCAGTTGGGCGAGTACGGCGGGATCAAGCGAGAAGCCCGGGTGAAATTCGACCCGCTCCGCGAGGTTCAGCCGGGTGAGATTGCGGCGTGCCACCACATTGAACTCGGGATTGCTTTCCACGCAATGCAGGCGGCCGGCCCCAGTCGCCTGCAGGGCCAGGGCCAGATGCGCCGAGGTCCAGCCGACAAAACTGCCCAGCTCCACCACTGTCACCGCGCGAAGCCGCAGGACCAGTTCGCCCAGGAAGGCACTGACCGAGGGCTCGGAGTTCCAGTTGGGCAAACCGGCCGGGGAGAAGGCGCCGGGTGGGCCCAGCTGCGCGGTGAAATCCGGCAGGGCGCCGGCCGGCGCCGGCAGGCGGTCCGCAAAGCTCAACGGATGCAGGTCTCCGCGAATGCCATCGATCTCCGGCTCCTCGGGGGGCAGCGCGGCCCGAAGCTCCCCGTGGATGTAGCGCCGAGTGCAGGCGATGCGAACGATCCGGTACCTTTCGGCAAGGTTGCGTCCAGCGCGGGCGAACCAGGACGGGGAAGGCACAGGCTGGGTCATGGCGACGCGAGCGGGAGCTGCAGGGTGTCGCGGGCGTAGTTGCGCCAGACGCGGCGGAAATTGTCCCGGGTGTGCACCCGGCGGGCGTGTTCCCACGCCGCCCGGGCGCGTGCCTCGAGCTCGGGCGCGGGCAGGGAGGCGACGAGGCGCGTCGCTTCCATGATGTCCTCGATCCGCTCGGAGCGCGTCTCGAAGCCGAAGTCGCCCGTGTCGATGCTGGCGGAGCGGGTGACGACCGGGATAAGTCCGCCATGCATGCAAACAATGACGGAACCGGCGCCGCCCTCCGCGCACGAGGGGTAGACGACGCCAATCTGCTCGCGCAGCAGCGCGATGAATTCCGGGGCGGTGGCGGAGATCCAGCCCGGCGTGCGGATATTGGGCGTCTCGTAAAGCTCGCGGTGGTAGGCGGCCTTGAAATCCGGGTCGAGGTTGATGCCGCCCACCACGGTCAGGGTCAGCTCCGGCATGCGGGTAAACGCCTCCAGCGTGAGGTCGAGGCCCTTGTGGGCGAGGCCGACGCTGCCGAACCAGATGAAGTTCCGCCGGACGCGCTCGAAATCCCGGCCGGCCGGCCAGTCCGCCAGGGTGGTGGTGGAAATGGGGATGCGGTGCATCGCCTTGCCGGAAAACGCGTAGCTTTCCGCGGTGAAGGCGTTGCCCACCATGATGGCGCGGTCGGCGACCTCGTGGGCGAGGTTGGGGGGAATCTGGCGGCGCGGCACGAGCGTGACGCCGCGGCGCTGCTGGATGGCGCGCAGCCGCGTGAGCTCGGCGTGGTTCCAGTGCGCCCAGTGCGTCGTGGAGGCATGGTGGAGCTTGACGCAGCCGGTGGGCACCTCGCGGGCATAGCGCTCGAGGTTCTGCTCGAGATCGATGGCAAAGGCCGTGTCCGCGCGCGGGATGAAATAGGGGTTGCTGTGCTCGACGACATCGAGCCGGTAGCCGGCCTCCACGAAGGTGTCGCCGATGAGCCCGCATTCCCAGCGGTTGGTGTGGTAATGTGTGTCGCGGCAATCCGGATAGATCCACGGATCGGTGTGGTAGGAGAGCACGACGCTGCCCTTGGGCCGGCCGGCCGGGAGCACGGTGACCACTTCACCATGGCGGCCAACCGCGGTGTCGCACTGCCGGGCGGCCCAGTTGAGGCAGCGGCGGGCGAATTTCAGCGGGGCAAGGTTATGGCGGAATTTCATGTCACGGGCTCGATCGCCACGGTGCCGTGGAGCAGCTGAAAGCCGGGAGGGGAAGGCGCCTGCTCGAAGAGGCGGCCCCAGGTGGTGCCGGTGCCGTCCACCGACAACTGGATGGCGGCGGGAAAGCTCACAAATTTGGCCAGGAACGGCTGCACCAGCGCGAACTCGAGTTGGTAGTGGCCGCGCAGGAGTTGCGGGAGCATGAGCTGGGCCCGCAGGCGGTGGCGGCCCGGCGCCAGGTCATGCACATGGGCATTGCCCGCCTCGTGCCCGGGCGAGGCGAAGGCGAGTCGGCTGCCGTAATGATCGGAGAGGAAACTCTCCAGGCTCACCCGGCAGGGCGCGGTCACCTCGAGGAGCATTTCGATGGCCAGCGAATCCCGCGTATCGGGCAGGTCGAGCTGGTCCTCCGCGCGGCCGTTGACCGTCAGCGCGAGGCAGCGCAGCGGGGCCCCGGCCGCTGGCACCTGGTGGTCGAGGGCGCGGCCGGAGGTGTGCACGCCCGTGTCGAGGTAGCGCAGGAGGCCCTCGGCTACGCCGCCGGCAAAGGTGAGCTCGCCGTTGGAAAGCAAAAGCAGCCGCGTGCACAGGTTCTGCACCGCGGAGGTGTTGTGGCTGACGAACAGCACGGTGCGGCCCTCGCTCCGGGCGACCTCGCCCATCTTGCCCAGGCATTTCTTCTGGAAGGCCGCGTCACCGACGGCGAGGACCTCGTCCACGATGAGGATCTCGGGCTCAAGGTGCGCGGCGACGGAGAAGGCGAGGCGGACATACATCCCGCTCGAGTAGTGCTTCACCGGCGTGTCGAGGAAGCGCTCGACCTCGGCGAAGGCCACGATCTCGTCGAACTTCCGCCGGATCTCCGCGCGACTCATCCCGAGGATGGCGCCGTTGAGGAAGATGTTCTCGCGGCCCGACAGTTCCGGGTGAAAGCCCGTCCCGACCTCCAGCAGGCTGGCGACCCGGCCGCGCAGCCGGATCCGGCCGGTGGTCGGCTCGGTGACGCGGGAAAGGACCTTCAGCAGGGTGGACTTGCCGGCGCCGTTCCGGCCGATAATGCCCACGACCTCGCCGCGGTTGATGGTGAAGCTCACGTCGCGCAACGCCCAGAACTCCTCGCGCACCGCGGCCTCGCGCCGGGTGAGGCGGCGCACCAGGCCGCGGACGCCGTGGGTGAGCGTGTCGCGCAGGGTGTCGTGGCTCGGGGCGTGGTCGAGCAGGTAGCGCTTGCCGAGGGATTCGACGGTGATGACGGGTTCGGCCATGGCTAGATCACGTCGGCAAAGCTGCGCTCGGTGCGGCGGAAGTACCACAGTCCGCTGACCAGGAGCGCGGCGGTGACCCCCAGACCGATGAGCAGCCCGGGGACGTAGAACGGCTGGGCGCCGTGCAGCAGGCACCAGCGGAAGCCGTCGATGACGGCGACCATGGGGTTGAAGGAGAACAGGAACCGCCAGCTGGGGACATTGCTGGTGCTGAAGCCGACGGGTGAAAGAAACACGCCGACCTGGAGCAGGAACGGAACGATGAAGCGGAAGTCGCGGAAGCGGACGGTCAGGGCGGTGAGCCACAGGCCCGCGCCGAGGGCGGCGAGCAGCCCGAGCAGGGTGAACAACGGCAGCAGCAGCACGCGCCAGTCCGGCCAGAAGCTCCACCAGGCGCAGAGCCCGAGGTAGAGCAGGCCCACGATCAGGAAGTCAATCAGGGCGACCGCGAGGGCGGAGAGCGGCACCACGAGGCGGGGAAAATAAACCTTGGAGATGAGGTGCGTGTTGCTGACGAGGCTGCCGCTGGCGCTGGAGAGGGCGTTGGCAAACAGCTGCCACGGCAGCAGGCCGGCCATGACGAGCAGCGGGTATTGTTCGGGCGTCAAACCGCCGGCGGGCATCTTGGCGAGCCGGCCGAATACGAAGGTGAAAACAACCAGCGTGATGGCCGGCTGCAACAGGGCCCAGGCGGCGCCGAGCACGGTCTGCTTGTAGCGGACCATGATGTCGCGCCAGGCGAGGAAACCCAGCAGTTCACGGTAGCGCCAGAGGTCGTGCCAGTAATGCACGTCCGCACGGCCGGCCTCGAGCACGAGTTCAGGGGCGGCCGGGGCGGCGGAATCAGCAGGCGGGTTCACACGGAGAGGAGGGAGGCAAGTTGCGCCTTGAATTGCGAATAGGAAAAATGCCGGGCGCGCGCGACAATCGCCTCCTGGTCCCAGGTCCGGCGGAGGGCGGCGATGCCCGCGGCGGCGATGCCGGGCACATCGCCGAACTCGACCAGCACGCCCGTCTCGGGGGTGATGACCTCGGGGGCGCCCCCGGCCCGCGCGCCGAGGCACGGCCGGCCGCAGGCCATGGCCTCGAGATAGACGAGGCCGAACCCTTCCCGCTCGCTCGGCAGCGCGAAAAGGCGGCAGGCCTGGAACTCCGCGGTCAGGCGCCGGTCGTCGAGGTAGCCGAGGAATTCCACGGCTGACCGCAGGCCGAGCCGGTTGCGCAGGGTCTGCAGCCGCGGCAGGTCGTCGCCGCGGCCGACAACGCGCAGGATGGCGTCCGGGATCCCGGCGCGGATCGCCGGGAGCGCCTCAATCAGGTGATCCACACCCTTGTAGCGATCCGCGTGCGTGAGGCGCGTGACGGCGAGGATGACCGGCGGGCCCTCGTGGCGGACAGGCACCGGGAAGATCGGGAAGCTGGGATCGAGGGCATTGGGGAGCACGACCGCCTTGCCCTCCGGTAGCGGGCAATGGCGCAGCAGCTCGCGCCGCGTGTAGTCGCTCACGCAGAAAATCCGCTCGGCGCCGCGCAGGGCCAGGCGCTCGGGCAGCGTGAAGCGCCGCCAGACCTCGATGCCGTGGGCGACGAGATAGTAGCGCAGGCGGGGATGGAGTAGCTTGGCCGCCAAGGCCACGGGCAGTTGCGCGACGTGTCCGCAGACCATCCGGTCGCAGCCACCGCTCATCCGCAGCGAGGCGCGGATGAACCGGGATTTCCGCCGCAGGCAGACCTCCCAGTCATCCAGCCGGTCGGTGGTGCACCGGCGCAAATCGCGGGAGTCGACGGTGTCGTCGTTCAGTGCGGCGAGCCGGACGGTGCCGTCCGGCTCTGCGAGCTCGCACAGCGCCTTGAGGTAAAGCTGGAGCATCCGGGGAATGCCGCCCTCGGAGGCGAAGATTTCGGGCGCCAGCAGCAGGGTGGCGTGGCGGGCCCGGCGGCGCGCCGGTTGGGGCGGGGCGGCGGGGTCCGGGGCCGCAACCTGCACCGCAGCCGGACCCGGCCCGTTGCGGCTGGAGGCCCCGGTGGTCCGGCGGTTGGCGAACGCCATAAGGACGGCGAGGCTCCAGACGCGCGACCATTCGCGGGGGCCGGAGCCCGCCAGAAATCCGCGCCAGAGGTTTTGCACCGGCTGGCGGGCGAACAGGCCGCTGCGGTCGATGCTGCCGCTGCTGAACATCTCCTCGAGGAAAGGCCGCAGTTCCCGACGCATCCACACGGCGAAAGGCAGGCTGAAACCCAGTTTGCGCCGGCCGGCGAGCCCCGGGGGCAGCAGGTCCGCGACGGCGGCGGCGAGCGCGGACTTGGCGCCGCCCCCGCCGCGCTTGAACTCTGCCGGCTGCCGCCAGAGCCATTCGACCAGCGGACGGTCCACGAAGGGCACGCGCAGCTCGAGCGAGTGGCGCATGCTCATCACATCGCTGTCCCGCAGGAGCACATCCGCCATGTAGGTGCGCAGTTCCCAGGCGCTGAGGGTCTCGAAGGACCCGGCGCCCGCGAGTTCGGCGGACAGCGCGCCGAGTTCCGGATGGTACGGGGCGCGCGGCCCGACCGCCTGCAGGACATCGGGACTCAGGAGCGAACGGCGGGCCGACTCGGAAAACACCCGGCGCTGCAGCGCGGCGAGTTCTGGGAAGGTGCGCCCGTATTCCAGGAAATCCGCGAGCTTGCGCGCGCGGACGCCCCCCCGCCGCAACCGGGCGGTCAGCAGCGCGCGCGCGGCGGCCGGCAGGCGGCGCACGACCGGCAGCCAGCGTGACAGGCGCGGCACATCGCGGAACGAGGGATAGCCGCCGAACAGCTCGTCGCCGCCGAGGCCGGAGAGGGCCACGGTCACGCCGCCGGCGCGGGCGGCCTGGCTGGCGTAGTAGGTGTTGATGCCGTCACCCGTCGGCTGGTCGAGCGCGGCGAGCAGGGTCTCGATCTCCGCGGCGACCTGGTTGCCGCTCAGCACGCTGGCGTGATGGTCGGTGCCAAAATGCCGCGCGCTGGCGGCGGCGTTGTCGGCCTCGGAGTAGCCCGCTTCGTCGAAGCCGATCGAAAACGTCCGCAACCGCGCGCCACTGGCCCGGGACATCAGGCCGACGACGGCCGCGGAATCGAGCCCGCCCGAGAGGAAGGCCCCGACCGGCACGTCGGCCACGACATGCGCGCGGATGGTGTCCTCGAGCCGCGCGCGTAACTCGCGGTTGAATTCCTCCGCGGTGGTGCAGACCGGGTGGGCCGGCGGGATCGTGCGAAAGGTCCAGTGCGACCGGATGTCGAGCCGGCCGGCCCGGAAGGTGGCACACTCACCGGGCCGCAGGCTGAAGATGTCGCGGTAGATCGTGCGCGGGGCCGGCACCGCCAACCACCCCAGGTAGTCGGCCACCGACACGGGATCAATCACCGCCGCGCACGAGCCCGAGGCGAGCAGCGCGTTCAACTCGGACGCGAAGACCAGGCGCGTGTCATCGTGGCGGTAGTACAGCGGCTTGATGCCGAAGGCGTCGCGCGCGAGGAAGAGGCTTTGGTCGCGGCGGTCCCAGACGGCGAAGGCAAACATGCCGCGCAGCCGGCCGAGGCAGGCTTCGCCCCAGTGAGCGAAGGCGGTCAGCAGCACCTCGGTGTCGCAGTCGGTCCGGAAGGCGAAACCCGCCGCGCGCAACTCATCCCGCAACGCGTGGAAGTTGTAGATGGCCCCGTTGAAGACGAGGTGGAACCGCCCGTCGGGGGTCGCCATCGGCTGGTGGCCGTGCGCGGGATCAAAGATTGCCAGCCGGCGCATGCCGATGGTCGCGTCGCCCTGGGTCGTGACGCCGCCGTCATCGGGCCCGCGGTGCAGCATGGCCGCGCACATCCGGTCAACGGCCGCGGTGCGGACCTCGGGCGGGTCACGCGGGCTGATAAAACCGGCTATGCCGCACATGGGGAGTTGGAGGGAAAGCTTCGCCCCGTCGCTTCCGGGAAGGAATGACTGGGCGATTGGACGAACGGGCGATGAGCCATCGCTGGCCGGGGCTAAACCCCTGATAATAAAGACCAACGCAAACAGCGGAACTTGGCAATCCCGTTGATGCGGGGGCAGGTCACAGACAAATAGAGCGGGCGACCTCGCGGGCCTTTTCCGCCGAGAAAAGTTTCTCGACCAGGAACAGCCCGAATTCCACCGCGGTGCCCGCGCCGCGTGAGGTCAGCAGGTGCCCATCCGCGACGACCCGCTCCCCGGCGAGGAGGTGCGGCAGCTCGCTGGCCACGGAGAAATGCGCGGTGTAGCGCCGGCCCGTGAGCAGGCCGGCATCGTACAGCACGGTGGGCGCGGCGCAGATGGCGGCGAGCCAGCGTCCGGCGGCGTGCTGGCGCAGCACCAAGGCGCGCACGCGCGGATCGCCCCGCAGTTGCGCCACCCCGGGCCCGCCGGGCAGGAAAACACAGTCAAACTCGCGGCCGCCGGCCGCCACCGCCGCAAGCGTGGTGTCGGCGTGCAGGGTGAGCTGGCTGCGACCGGTGACATGGATGCCTTCGCCCAGCGCGGCGACGGTCACCTCGGCGCCGGCGCGGCGCAGGAGGTCGATGGGGGCGGCGGCCTCGATTTCCTCAAAACCTTCCGCAAGGATTGCGAGAACGGTGGGCATGGTGTCAGTTGAGCACGCATGAGCCCCGATGCACACGGTAATTTTGCCGGAAAACACCTCGTGATCCTGGGCTGCGGCTACATTGGCGGGGAGGTCGCGCGGCAGGCCGGGGCGCGGGGACTGCGGGTGACGGCGCTGACCCGGAACGAGGGGAAGGCGGCGGGTTTGCGCGCGGCGGGTCTGGCGGTGGTGGTGGCCGATCTCGCGGGTGACACCTGGCACGCGAAAGTCGGCCCGGCGGACTTTGCATTGAATTGCGTGAGCTCGGGTGGCGGCGGGGCGGAGGCCTACCGGCGCAGCTACTTGGACGGCATGAAATCGGTGCTGGCCTGGGCGGAGCGGCACGGCCCGGTCGGAAGCTTGGTCTACACCAGCAGCACCTCGGTCTATCCGCAGGGCGGCGGGGGGCGCGTCGATGAAACGTCGCCGGTGGCCGGCCGGGACGAGCGCACGGCGGTCCTCGTCGAGACGGAGACGCGGATGCGCGCGAGCCCGGGGGCGGCGCGGAGCCGGGTGGTGCTGCGGCTGGCGGGAATTTACGGGCCGGGCCGGACCCATCTGGTGCAACAGGTCCGGGCGGGCGAGGTGTCGGGCACGGAAGCCCAGCATCTCAACCTGATCCAGCGCGACGACGCCTGCGCGGCCATCTGGGCGGCGTTCGGCGCGCCGGCGCCGCTGGCGGACGGGCTGTTCAACGTCGCCGACGATGGCGCCGCGACCAAGGGGGAGATCGCCGCCTGGCTGGCGGCGCAGCTGGGCGTGCCGCCGCCGCGGTTCACGGGCGAATCCGCCGGCGGGAGGGCGCCCACGCCGGACCGCATCATCGTCAACGACCGGCTGAAGGCCGCGCTCGGTTGGCGGCCGTCTTTTCCCAGTTATCGCGAGGGCTACGCAAAATTGTTGTCGCGTTAGCTCGCCGGGCCTCTCTCAACTTTCTGCTCACAACCCTCAACCCCCGCATTCCCATGGCCGGCGTAGGCAAACTTCTCAAACAGGCGCAGAAAATGCAGCGTTCCATCGAAGCGCTCCAAACCCAGCTCGAGGCCAAGGAGATCGAGGTCACGAGCGGCGGCGGGGCGGTGAAGCTCAAGGTCAACGGCGCGGGCAAGTTCACCGCGCTCGCGCTGGACGCCGAGTTCCTGAAGGAGGACGCCAAGCTGGTCGCGGACACGCTACTGGTCGCGATCCAGGACGCGGCGAAGCAGGCGAAGGACTACAACGACGCCGAGATGGCGAAGGTCACCTCGGCGTTCCAGGCGCCCGGACTGTTTTGAGCGGGGCCCGGCACCGGCGATGACGCCCGCGTTCGAAAAGCTGCAGAAGCACCTAAAACAGCTCCCGGGGCTCGGCTACCGCTCCTCGGAGCGCATCGCCCTGAACCTGCTGGTGGAGAAGCCCGCGCGGCTGCCGGCCCTCGTGGCGGCGCTGGAGGAGGCGGCCCGCGCCGTGCGCCGCTGCTCGCGCTGCGGCAACCTGGCCGAGAGCGAACTCTGCGACCTTTGCGCGGATGAGCGGCGCGACGCGGCCGTCGTCTGCGTGGTCGAGCACGTGCCGGACCTCGTCGCCCTGGAGCGGAGCGGCGCCTATCGCGGCACGTACCATGTGCTGCACGGGAAGCTTTCGCCGATCCACGGCGTGGGACCGGATGACCTGAATTTCGGCGCGCTGTTCGCGCGCGTCGCGGCGGGCGGGGTGAAGGAAATCATCCTCGCCCTGTCCAACGACGTCGAGGGTGAGGCCACCTGCCATTACCTGATGGAGCAACTGACGGCCAGCGGACGCGAGGTGAAGGTCACGCGCATCGGATTCGGGCTGCCCAGCGGCGGTGGTGTGCTCTATGCCGACTCGGTCACGCTCAAGAGCGCACTGGACGGGCGGCGGACGTATTTGTGAGTAGGGTTTCACCGTATGGACGGGGATGCCGGGGTGGAGCACCCTGTGGCGTCCAGTCAACCCTCAGTCCGAACAACCCAGGATCACATATGGCAAAGAAAAGCAGAGGCGGTCGGATGACCGCTGCCAAGACCCGCGCCGCAAAGTCCAAAGGGGGCAAGGGCTTGGTCAAGAACCGGCCCGCCGGCAAACGTATCATGAGCACCTGAAGTCCCTCGCGGACCGCAGGTTTCAATTCACAGGCCGTCTGGTGACGGCCTTTTTTCTGTCTCAGGCCCAAGCGGTCGAGTCGTAGAGCTCGACCTCGGCGGCACCGGGGTAGGCGGGTGGCTGGTACACTTGCGCCGAGATCACGCAGGCGGGCGGGAAACCCTTGCCCTCGGTGCAGAACTGCAGGCCGCCGTGCTGCACGAACTGCTCGACGCTCGGGTGCACCCGCGGGAGGCCGCCGATGCACGGCGTGAGGTTGCGCGGCGAGACGCCGCCCAGATCCGCCGTCAGGCCCAGTTCCTGGTGCCGCAGCCAGGGCAATCCGTCGGTGGCGACGTACTGCGCGGCGAGATCGGTCCGCCAGGTGAGGCCGGGCAGCTGCTGCGCCGCCAGCGCGCTGTCCCAATTTTGCCACATGTATTTCAGCGCCACACGGCTGAGTGCATCGTAGAAATAGCCGCCGCCGACATCACTGTGCGCACCGGGGAACCAGACCTCCTTGATCGCGGCGGCCCGCTCCGGCGGATATTGGAGGATCGTCGGCACAAACAGGTCGCGGGTTTCGTCGAGCGCCATGCAATGCACGGCGCGGCCGACCGTGGCCGGCACCGTCCAGTCGGCGAGGGTGCCCGGCACGTTCGTCGGCACCGTGTCCCACACCCCGAGGAAGGCGATGGGGATCTGGTTCCCGGGAATCAGCGTCTTGGACCAGCGCAGCTCGAGGTCCCAAACGTCGAGCCGGATGTCGCCGCTGTTGCGGACGCGGCAGTAGCGGGCACCGATGCGCGCCTCGTCGACGAGCCCGCGGGCCGCGAGGTCGCGGGCGAACAGCCGCGCACTGGCCGCGCCCCGGCTGAACCCGAAGATCGAGATCTGGTCGCCCTGCCGGTAGTTTTGCAGAAACGAACAGTAGGCGGAGTTGCGGATGTGCACCTCCATCGTCGCGAAGGCGCCCTCGGCCGACTGGTTGGGCGTGTCGTTCTCATCGTCGTTGCCGATGCCGCGGAAATAATGGGTGAGCTGGCCGGGTCCATCCGGACCCAGCGCGTGGTTGGTTTTGACCAGGTTGGAGACGATGGGCGGGTAGGCCTTGGCCGGGTCGTCCCGACTGACCCAGAGCTGACGGGCGGCATCCCACGTGAAATCGGAGGGGTTGATGCCGGTGTCGTCGTTCCAGGTTCCGTCGAAGAGGAAGATGTGGTGCCGGCCGCCGGAATCGGTCTGCCAGGCGGGATCGCACTTCCAGTCCCATTGCTTGAGGTCAGCGGGGCGGCCGCCGGTGTTCTGGTTGGGAGGGGGCATGGTTTTTCTCGGTACTGCCGGGCGGGGGTGGGCGACTGCTTGCGACGATGCTTTTTCCAAACCGCGGGGCGAGCAAAAGAGCCCCTCCGAAGGCGGGATTTACATGAAATTGGCGGGCGGGCTTCACTCCCGCGGACCGGCGCCCAGGGCGGACCAGCCGGGATTGCTATTTCGGGAACACCCAGCCGGTCGTCAGCCGGAGCTGCCAGCTGGGCGCGCCATTGGGGCGGACGACATTGGCATAGGCCTGGACGGCGAAGTTGACGGCGTGTTTGCCCCGCCGGATTACGTGCCCGACACCACCGCCGAGCGGTACGGTCCAGGCACGGTTCGTCGTCGTATTCCAATCCGCACTGAGAGTCGGGGCGGTGAACAGGTACCAGCTCTTGTCCAGCCGCCAGGTGACAAACGGTGAGATCAGCAGCCGGCTGACCCCCAGCCGGTCATTGGCGCCGGTGATGGACCAGCTCTGCGAAACGGCCGCGCCTGCCACCCACGTGCGCTCGGTATGCACGAGGGCCATCGCCGGCCCCGCATCCCACTTGCCCTGGCCCAGCGTGGCATCCGTCGCCGTTGGCAGGACGATCGACGAACCGGCCGCAAAGACCCAGTGCGGGGAACTGGGGGGCGAAAAAAACAGGTTCAAGGTCGTGTCGCCCAAGCCCTGCACCCGGTCGGCGACGCCGACCGGCTGGTCCATGACGGGCAGGCTGGCGTTCAAGAACAGGTTCCACCGGCGAGGCAGATCAACCGGAATAGTGGCGCCAAAGAGGCCGACGGCTTGCGTCCGCTCAGCTGCGCCCTTGTCGAAATTGACGTTGCCGTTCAGCTGGAGGTTGACGACGCGGGCCAGCGGGTTCTCGACCGCCAAAGCCGGATCCGCCGCCAGCTTGACCGCCCCAGCGGCTCCGACGGCGGGCTCCCCGGTCGGACCAGCAGCCATTGCCGACCCCGCGGCGAGCAGCGCGAACAGGCAACAGAGACCGGCGGTGGTTAACTTCATGAGGCGGGACGCGCGATGGAATCCAAGTGGGGTCGGCAGGCCAGATTAATGCGTCGGCTGCTCGAACTTGGTCTCGAGCGAGGCGAAGTTGAACAGCTTGGCGTCGACGAACTTATCCGTGGCGTTTCCGCTGTAAGTCTTGCCGCCGGCCAGTTCCAGCTTCCTCACGGGCGCCCCGGGCTTGAGGTCGAGGTCATCGAGCTTCACCCAGAACGTCGCCGGGGTCATGGCCGAATCGAACAGCACAATGTGGTTGGTGCTGTCGCTGACGGTCCGCCAGATGGTGGACGAAACCCATGGCTGGTCCGCGAGGGAAAAACCGAGCGGGGTGCCGATGCTCCGCATCAGGGACAGCACTTCCATCGCCGCCTGGTAGTGGAATTTCTGCTGCGGCGAGCCGCTGATATACTGCGGGGAGGTCTTGACCGGGAGTGCGCCGAGCAGAAACGAGGCCCGGACGAAACGGTCGGCGGCGTTCGAGGTGCCGGGGAGGGACTTCGTCAACCCGCCGGCCAGTTTCCAGTATTCCATGATGGCCAGCTGCTGGTCGTAGGTGGGCGAGTTGGTCAGCACTTTGAATTCCTTGCCGTGGTGGATGACGAGCTTTCCATTGACGTATTCGAAGATGGCCGAGTCACCGGAGGCGTCCGAGATCGCGAGATGCATGTTGGCGGGCCGGCCGGTGGGCAGCACGATGGTCTGCACGCGGAACGCCTCCTTCCGCAGGTCGGCGACGGCCTCGGCGACGGTGGCGTGGTTGTCCAGGATGTACTGGGCCCAGGTGCTCATGCAGATGACCTTGCCGCCTTTCGCCGGCTGACCGTAGTTCGACTCGACCAGCGCGAGCATGCTGGTCACCAGCCCCTTCTCGTTCATGCCGTCGCAAGTGCCAATGTCGTAGCCCGCCACGATGAGGCTGCCATACTTCGAGACCCAGGTGACGGTATTGGCCCCGCCCATGCCGTCGCGTTTCATCCCGCGGGGCAGCACCCACATGTTGGAATGCATGTCTTCGCCCCAATCCATCGAGCGCCCGGTGAAGACCGTGCCGTCCTCCGCGACATAAAGTGCCCGGGTGCAAGCCGACACGGGCGCAGGGGAGGCGAGGACGAGGAGTGCGCCGGTCAGCGCGAGGACCAGGTGGCGGGGAGAGCGATTCATGGGATGACAGTTTTAGTTGGGGGTTAAGACGGCAAGCGGCATCGAGGCAGATGTTCGACGCAAATCATTGAGGCAGGGAAGCGGCCTGCGCCGGGAAGCATCACGGCAGCGTGTTCTTGTAGATCTTCCCGTCCTTCATGATGACGACGAAATTCTTGGCCGGGTCCGCGATCAGGTTGAGGTTCGTGAGCGGGTCGCCGTCGACCAGCAGCAGGTCGGCGAGTGCGCCTTCCTCCACGACGCCGAGTCTGCCGGGGTACGGGTTGCGCGGACCGGAGAGTGCGAGCAGTTGCGCGTTGTCATGCGTCACCAGCTTCAGGGCCTCGGCGGGCGTCATCCAGGCCTGCAGCTTAAGGATGTCGGTGTTTTGATTCGGCATCTGGGCCGGCAGAAACATCAGATCGGTGCCCCAGGCGAGTTTGACATGGTGCTGCTTCGCCCACTTGAAGGCATTGTCCGTGCCCTCGACGACCAGGTGCTTCTTGACCCGGGTCGAATCCGGGGCGGTGGCGGGCGCCTCGTCGAGCGCCTGAAGGCTGAGCCAGATTCCCTTGTCGGCGAGCAACTCGATGGTCGGCTCGTCCAGCAACTGCCCGTGCTCGATGCACTTGACGCCGGCCTCAACGGCCCGGCGCACGGCCTTGGGGGTGTAGGCATGCACCGTGACATAGGTTCCCCAATCGTCGGCCGCCTGCACGGCGGCGGTGATTTCGTCCAAGGTGTATTGAGCCACATCCAGCGGGTCGTACGCGGAGGCGGCCCCGCCGCCGGCCATGACCTTGATCTGGCTCGCCCCGGCCCGCAGATTCTCGCGCGTGGCGGTCAGGACTTCGTCGCGGCCGTCGGCGATGAAGCCGATGCCCATGAATTCGCCGGCCGTCATTTGGCCGCCAAACCGGCGGGACCGGTCGTTGGGCAATCGGAAGTCACCATGCCCCGAGGTCTGGGAGATCATCGCCCCGCTGGGGTAGATCCGCGGCCCGACGTTCGTGCCCCGGTCGATTGCCCGTTTGATGCCAAAGACCGGGCCGCCCGCGTCCCGGGCGGCGGTGAAACCGCGCAGCAGCATCAGCCGCGCCTGCTCGGCTCCCGTTGCCTCGAGCGAGGCGAAGGTTGCCTTGGGATCCATCATCTCGGCCTGGGAGCTGCCCGCCATGAAGAGGTGCACGTGATTGTCGATCAGGCCTGGCATGAGGGTGCGGCCGGCACCGTCGATGATCAGGGTGTCACCCCGCTTGTCGGTGGGGATGGGCAGCGGGGAGATTTTCTCGATCGTGTTGCCGCGCACCAGGACATGGGACGGCGCGGAGAGGGTGGCGCCCTGGCCGTCAAAGATGCGGACGTTGTTGAAGAGCACCACCGCCGGTCGCGGGGTCTGCGCGCCGAGGGGAAGCGTGAGGACGAGCGCGATGAAAACGGCGGGTCGGAGGGAGCGGAATGACTTCATTTTGGAAACGGTCGGGCGAGGCGAGGGTGAATCGCGTGCCGGAACAAACAGGTGGAGCAACCGATCACGACACAATTTTGAGCCGGCTGCCCACGCCGGATCAAGAATTGTTCCCGGCTGGCGGCAGCGGGCAGGGTGGGTGTGCTGCGGGCTTGACCGTCGGGGGACGGCGAGTAGCACTGGGGGCCGTTTCTTTGACGCGGGCGTAGTATACCGGCTATTATGTGTGCTTCCCAAGCATGAGAAGAGGGTTCGACTCCCTCCGCCCGCACCAGCCTCCGCCAAGCCTACGGCTGGCAGGCCAGCATTCGAAATACCTGCCTCTGGGCCAACGATGCGCGAGTTTGCGGAGGCTGTCCGCCGAGGCCTTGGCGCAGGCGGACAGACATTCCGTAATCCAGCCGACCGCTTCGCTCGCGCCGCGATGGTTCACTCCTCGCCGTCGTGGTAATCCAGCGGCTCGGAGCGGATCAACCGGCGTTCGGGCGAGCGGACCGCCCACTTCTGGCTGTCGGGATAGTGGCAGGTTTCCCCGATGGGATTGTCGGCCACGACCAGCACGACCAGGTCCTCGGTCCCGTCGTTGGCCAGCTGATGCGGCTCGCCGGGGCGGAAAATGAAGGCGTCACCCGGCTCGATGGGGGTCGTCCCCTCCTGATGCCGCATGGAGCCGCGGCCGGAGAGCACCTGGTAGTATTCCCACTGGGCGCTGTGGGAATGATACGGGTAGTTCTTCTTGCCCGGGGCAATCCGGGTGAGTTCGACGTCGAACGGGTGCCGCCGCAGCAGGTCGGTGGAGGCCGGCTCGCGGCCCAGAGCAATCGAGATGCCCTGGTCGGAACATTGGAAAGTGCCCTTGGGGGAAGAGTGCGACTCCGGGGGAATGTCACGCAGGTTGATCTTTTTCATGGCAGCCGCGGAATCTGCCCTCGTCCGCGAAGGCCTCAAGTCCCAAAACCCGGCGGCGGGGCCGTGGTGAAAGTACGTAGGCCGCCTGCGTAATCTCCCCCATTGATCGTCCGCCGCCGCCGGCAACGAATTACGGCGTGGAGGCAATCTACCATCTCTCACGTCCACCGCTGGCCGACCTGCTGGCGTTGCCCGCGGTTTGCAGCCGGCTGGTCGGGGAATCCGTCGCCGGCCCGGATGGGCGGAGGTATTTTGAGACGACGGAGTCCGATTCCCCCTTGTGCGAGCTGTGGGAAGGTGGCGACCTAGTCGTGCGTCTGACGACCAGTGATGGCCGGCGCTGGGAAGCCCGGCCGGTGGACGCCCGGCCGCGGGCCGAGGACTGGGTCTCGATTGACTGAATGAATGGCGTCACGCCGGGTCAGGGTCGGGCAGGCAGATTGCATTTGCCCGTCATGGTCGCCGGGCGCATCAAGCAGCAATGAAACCGACGGCCATTCGAGCAGGGACCGGTGCGGTTCACGCCCTGCTGGCCGCGGTGGCCGTGGTGCTGGGCGCCCTGTCGGTCCGGGCGGCGCAGTTTGAGCTGCAGCGCCCCATCGCGGAACTCAGGCTGAAGGACGGCACCGTGTTGCACGACGTCACCTTCGTGTCCGTCGGCGCCTCCTCCATCACGGGCAAATGGAACGGCGGCCGCGGCTCCATCCCGCTGGTGCAACTGCCGGATGAGGTTCGCGCCGCGCTCGTCCCGGCCGCGGCGGTCAAACCCGCCGTGGCACCCCTGGCGACGCCCACCCCTGCGCCGGCGCCGGACGGCCCGGGCGACACCGCACTCCTGGTTCCGCTGCCGACCGAGATCGAGCTCACCAACGGATTCATCATGCGCCAGTGCAAGGTCGTCAGCTGGCAGGCCGACGCGTTGACGATCAATTACGTGGGCGGGAAGGTCCTGGTCCAATTGGCCAACATCGTCCCGGCCCAGCGGGCGCTGCTGGTCGCGCACCGGGAGGCCGTGTATGCCCGGAAGGTGCGGATCGAGGCCGCCAAGGCCGGGCGGGTGCTGCCGCCGGCGCCGGTCAGCCCCGAGGCCCGGGCCGCGCAGATCAAGGCGGGGATCGCGGCGCATCAACTGGTGAAGGGCATGACCCAGGAGCAGGTGCGGGGGACGTATGGCTATCCCGACCTCACTGCCCGGGACCCGGGTGCGCCGGCGTACGAATACTGGATCTACGCCGGGCGGGGGCGGAACGCGAAGGGCGCGGCCTGCGACCGGATCGTGGGCTTCGACGGGGGCGTGCTGGATGGGTGGACGGACAAGGACTCGGCGCCGACCGGGCCGGGGTCCGTCCCGGCGCGTTAGACGTCAGCCTCGACCCGTTCGGTGCTGAGGTTGCGCCACCGGTCCAGCACACGCCGGTAAATGTTGTCCGGACTGAGTCCGTGCGCGGCGCGGAGGACGTCGACGCTGCTGCCATGCTCGATGAACTTGTCGGGCCAGCCGATGCGCTCCACGGCGACGGGGCAGTCGGCCTCCTGCAGCACCTCGAGGACGGCGCTGCCGAAGCCGCCGGCGACCACGTGGTCTTCCATCGTCACGAGCAGCGGGATGCAGGCGGCGTGGCTGAGGAGGAGGGTGCGGTCGAGCGGCTTGACGAAGCGCGCGTTCACGACGCCGACGGAGAGGTGCTCCTCGGCCTCGAGCCGGGCGGCGAGCTTGAGCGCGTCCTGCACCATCGGGCCGAGCGCCCAGAGCATGATGTTGGAGCCCTCGCGCAGGACCTCGGCGTGCCCGATCGGGAGCAGCGCCGGCTGGTCCTTGATCTTCACCCCGGTGCCGGCGCCGCGCGGGTAGCGGATGAAGGCCGGGCTGCCGAGCTGGAGGCTGGTGTGGAGCATGTCGACGAGCTCGTCCTCGTGGCGCGGCTGCATCACGGTCGCGTTGGGCACGCAGCGCAGGTAGGTGAGGTCGAAGAGGCCGTGGTGGGTCGGGCCGTCATTGGGGGACAGGCCGGCGCGGTCCAGGCAGAACGTGACGGGCAGGTTCTGCAGCGCGATGTCATGGATGATCGGATCGTAGGAGCGCTGCAGGAAGGTCGAATAGATCGCGCACACGGGCTTGATGCCCTTGGTGGCGAGGCCGCCGGCGAAGATCACGGCGTGTTCCTCCGCGATGCCGACGTCGAAAAACTGCTTCGGCAGGGCGGCGGCGAGGTGGGAGAGCCCGGTGCCGCTGGGCATCGCGCCGGTGATGCCGACGATGGTGGGATCGGCCTGAGCGAAGCGCACGAGGGCCTGGCCGAACACGTCCTGGTAGTTCGGCGGCGCGCCGGCGGCGGCCTGCTTGCTGGCGCCGGTCTGGGGGTCGTAGGGGCTGGCGCCGTGGAATTTCTCCGGGGAATTGACCGCGGCCTCCAGGCCCTTGCCCTTCTTGGTCAGCACGTGGATCAGCACGGGAATGTCGCAGTGCGTCGCGAATTCGAGCGTCCGGTTCAGCGCCTCGAAGTTGTGGCCGTCGACAGGTCCGAGGTAGCGCAGGCCGAATTTCTCGAAGAGCACAGACTCCATGAAGAAGTCCTTGGTCTCGCGTTTCCACTTGTGGTAGACGCGGTTCATCTCGACGCCGGCGGGGAAGCTCTTGAAGAACTCCTCCACGTCGTGGTTCAGCTTGTTGTAGGTCGGGCTCATGCTGAGCCGGTTGAGGTAGCGCGAGATGGCGCCGACGTTCTTGGCGATCGACCACTCGTTGTCGTTGAGGATGACGATGAGGCGCTTGGTCGAGCTGACGACGTTGTTGAGCGCCTCGAGGGTGATGCCGCAGGTGAAGGCCGCGTCGCCGCAGATGGCGACGACATGCTCGTCGGTGCCGCGCAGGTCGCGGGCGGTGGCCATGCCGAGCGCGGCGGACAGGGCGGTGCCGGCGTGGCCGGCGCCGAAGGAGTCATGCGGGCTCTCCGCGCGGGCGAGGAACCCGCCGGCCCCGCCTGTCTGGCGGAGCTTGCGGAAGAATTCGCCGCCGCGGCCGGTGAGCAGCTTGTGCACATAGCCCTGGTGGGCGACGTCGAACACGAACTGGTCCGTGGGGGTGCTGAACACGCGGTGCAGGGCGATGGTCAGCTCGACCACGCCCAGGTTGGGGCCGATGTGGCCGCCGTTCTTGGCGGTGACGGCGATGAGCTCGGCGCGGATCTCGCTGGCGAGCTGCGGCAGCTGGCCGGGCGCCAGCGCCTTGACGTCGGCAGGCCCGCGGATCCCATCGAGGAGACGGGGCACCGGGGCGGAGGAGGGATCGTTCATCGGCAGGGCGGAACGGGGAGGATCAGGCCTCGGGGGCCGCTTCAAACTTGGCGAAGGCGACGCCGTCCTTCGACTTCTTGAGCTGCTCGATCTTGAGCTCCGCCTCCTTCAGGCGGGCCTCGCAGAGCTTCAGGAGCTTGTTGCCCTCCTCGAACTTGGCCAGCAACTCGGCCAGCGGGACCTCGCCCGACTCCATCGATTCCACGATGGTCTCGAGCTTGGCGAGGGCGGTCTCGAAGGAGAGTTTGGCGTCTTTGGCTTCCACGCCGCAAAAGATGGGTCGGATGCCGGGTATTTCAACTCATCTTTGGGCTCGCGACAGGATGGCAATTACTGATGTAGGCCGCCTGCTTGCAGACGCTTCCGGAAAGTGCGTCTGCAAATAGGCGGCCCGCAACGCTCGAAATGGCGCGGAATCATCTTTGGGCTCGCGACAGCGGCGGTTTTGCATGGATTGGGCGCATGAGTCTCGTCCTTTGGATCGTGGCGGCGCTGATGGTCCTGCGGCTGGCCGGCGAGCTCGTGCTCTCGGCGCTGAACCGGGCCGAGGTGCGCCGCCACGCGGCAAGTCCGCCGCCGGCGGTGGCGGCGGTGATGGACCCGGCGACCTACGCCAAGTCGGTCGCCTACACGCTGGCGAAGTCGGAGTTTGGCGTGGTCAGCGGGATCTTCGACGCCCTGGTGCTGGCGATGGTGATCTTCGGCGGCGTGCTGCCCTGGCTGTACGCGCACGTGACGCGCTGGGGGGCGCCGGAGGCGGTCTGGAGCCAGGCGGTCTTCATCCTGCTGGCGGGCGGCCTGCTTTCCGTGCCGTCGCTCCCGTTCGAATGGTGGCTGCAGTTCCGGCTGGAGCAGAAATTCGGCTTCAACCAGAGCACGCCGCGGCTCTGGGTGACCGACAAGCTCAAGGGCGTCGCGCTGGGCGTGGCGATCGGCTTTCCCCTGCTGTGGGTGCTGCTGTCGCTGGTGAACTGGGCGGGTGCGGCCTGGTGGGCGTGGGGCTTCGCGCTGGTCTTCGGTTTCCAGCTGCTGATGATGGTGCTGTACCCGAAGCTGATCCTGCCGCTGTTCAACAAGCTCACGCCGCTGCCCGAGGGCGATCTGCGGACGCGGCTGCTGGCGCTGGGCGACCGCACGGGGTTCCGGGCGCGCGCGATCCAGGTGATGGACGGCAGCAAACGCTCGGGGCACTCGAACGCGTTTTTCACCGGGTTCGGCCGCTTCCGGCGCATCGTGCTCTTCGACACCCTCATCAGCCAGCTCGCCACGGACGAGCTCGAGGCGGTGCTCGCGCACGAGATCGGGCACTACCGCCGCGGGCACGTGCCGAAGATGATCGCCGCCTCCGCGGCCATGATGCTGGCGGGGTTTGCCGCAATCGCCTGGCTCGCCCGGAGCCCGTGGTTCAACCTGTCGTTCGGATTTCCCGCCGGCGAACTGGCCCCGACCTTCCTGCTGTTCGGGCTCCTCGGCGGCCTGGTGACGTTCTGGTTCTCGCCGCTGATGCATTTCTTCTCCCGGAAGTACGAGTACGAGGCCGATGCCTTTGCGCGCGCCGCGATGGACGGCCCCGACGCGCCGGTGCGTGCGCTGCGGAAGCTCACCCAGAAAAACCTCAGCAACCTCACGCCGCACCCGTGGTACAGCGCGTTTTTCTACTCGCACCCGACGCTGGTCGAGCGGGAGCGCGCACTGGGGACGGTGAAGTAGCCTTTACGGGAGGAATCGGAGGGAACGGAGATGAAGGTCCGCGAGCTCCACCGCCATTTCTTCGGTTGTCTTCTGTTCAATCTGATTCTGGCGGCGGGGCTGCGGGCTGAGTCGCTCACGATCGCCACGTACAACATCGAAAATTACGTCCCGGCCAACCGGGTGACCGAGGCCGGGTATCGGCAGGACTACCCCAAGCCGGAGTCGGAAAAGCGCGCGCTGCGCGCCGTGATCCGCGGCCTGAATGCCGACGTCCTGGTGCTGCAGGAGATGGGCAGCCAGCCGTTCCTCGAGGAGTTGCGGCGCGACCTGAAGGTGGAAGGGACGGACTATCCGTACGCCGTGCTGCTCGACGGACCCGACGCCGACCGGCATGTGGCGTTGCTCTCGCGGCGGCCGCTCAAGTCGGTCGTGCCGCATACCAACCTGGAATTTTCCTATTTCCAAGGCCGGGAGCGGGTGAAGCGCGGGTTGCTCGAGGTGTCGATCGCGACAGCGGCGGGCGACGTCACGCTCTTCGGCCTGCACCTGAAAAGCCGCTTCACCGACCGCCCGGACGATCCGCAGTCGACGCAGCGTCGGCTCGGGGAAGCGACCGCGGTACGCGACCGGGTGCTGTTACGGGTGGCCGACCCGGAAATAGCGCGGTTCCTGATCCTGGGGGATTGCAACGAACCGAAGGGCGGCAAGGCGATGCAGCGGCTCCAGCAGCGCGGCAAGACCGAGATCGCCGTATTGCTGCCCGCGGCGGACTCACGCGGCGAAACGTGGACTCATGCCTACCGCAAGGAGGATTCCTACTCCGGTGTGGATCACATCCTGGTGTCACCGGCCCTGCGGCCGGCGGTGCAGGGCGGGGTGGCGCGCATCTACGACGGGCCGGGAGTGCGGGAGGCGAGCGACCACCGACCGGTGGTGGTGAAGCTGGAGCTGTCGGCGAAGTAGCTAGCAGCAGAGCGATCCGACCAGCAGGATCAAGGCGACAACCAGTCCGGCGAAGAGCGACTGGCGCACGGCATAGGTGCGCAGGCCATTGGTGGGCAACTTGGAGTAGGCGAGGGTCGGCTCGAAGAGGTAGCGCTTGAAATTAGCCCACGTGTAGGTGGGGCTTTTCAGCAGCATTGAGTAGGTGTCGCGCGTGTCCTCCACGTTGGGCGGACGCCGGTATTTGATGATCGACTGGCGGTTGAGGTGCGTGCGCGGCAGGACGTTCACCAACTCGAACGGGACATTGACGGCGGTGCCGGGGGCCGCCTCGACGGCGAGGGTCTTCCAGTGCCAGTCCTTAAAAATGCGGGCCGTCAGGCCGCCAAACGTCGAGTGCTCGCAGAGGTGCATGATGTCGGCGGTGTTGAGCAGCGCGCCCTTCTGGTCCTGCACGGCGATGATGGAGTGTGACGGGTCCACGTGGGTCCAGCGGTTCTGTTCCTTGACCCAGCACTCCGCCCAGGAGTGGCCGTTGTAAACGATGACGTTGTCTTGGGTGTAGGCGCCGAAAACGAAGCGGGTCGAGATGCCGGCGCGGTTGGCGAAGAAGGTATAGATCTGGGCGTTCTGGGTGCACCAGCCCTTGCCCGTGCCGGCGACCATCTCCTGGAAAATCCGCCACGGATCCAGCCAGCGGAAGGCGTCCTTCGGCACGCCGCCTGAGTTGGCGAGCTGGGCGCGGAGGTAGCGCATGACTTTCTCCATACGGGTGAGGGTGTCGTCGGAATCAAGGACGCCCATCTCGTCGCGGACCACCCGGTCGGCGGCCGCGAGGGTAGCGGCACCGACGTAGCGGTAGTCGTCCACCCAGTAGCTGACAGGGTGGCGCTGGAAGTCGCCCACCGGGATGTCGGTGTAGAACAGGAACACATCCTTCGGGAAAAACATGCCCCGCTTTCGGTAATAGTCGGCGGCGATGGCCACGATGGTGAAATCGAGGTCCGGCCCGGCGCCCTCGGGCAGCGGCCGGAGCTTGTAACGGTGCTCAAACGCCTCGAGCGGGGCGGCGGTCGAGCCGTCGAACTGGGCACCCGCGAGGTCGATGCACAGGGCGGAGCCGGGCAGGTCCCGGGCCAGCTTCCCGTCGACAAACAACTGCCAGATGGCGGGCGATTTGTTCCACGCGATTTCCAAGCGGAGCCGGCTGCTGGACTCGATGTGCCACCGGAGGATGGAGGGCACATCAAGGGGGTAGTAGAGCCGGGCGTAGGATGTCGGGAAAAGCGACTCCTCCCAGTTGCGCTTGAGGAAGACGTAGACGTTGGCCGCGAGGAGCAGGAGGCAAGCCAGAGCAAACCAGAGGGCGTGGTGTTGGAGCAGGGGGCACATGGGAAATCGGGTCGGGGTGCCCCATTGTCTCGGTGACGGCCGGCCAAAAGGCAATCCGCCATGCCGCCGGCCGGGACGGGCGCAAAAAAAGAGCGGGGCTCGCGGCCCCGCCCTGAAATACCTGTGACCCGTCAGTCGCTTACTTCGCCGTCACCGTGACAGGGATCGTGAGCTCGCCGGCGCCGTAACCCTTGAGGAAGAGGCTGCCGCTGCCGGGTTTGCCGCTTTCGACCGTGATCGTGACGCTGGACTGGCCCGCCGGCACGATGACCTCGGGCATGATGATGCTCTCGGGCACGTCGGTGGTGATGTCGAGGAGCAGGCCGCCCGGGGGAGCGGCGTTGGGCACATTGAAGGTGAGGGTCTGCTTTTCGCCCGTCCGGAGGGTGAGCGACGACGGCGTGACCGTCAGGCTGCTGGCGTCGATGCGGAAGGAGCCGACCGGCGAGTTGCCGGAGGTGCTGCCAAGCTTGACCTGGTAGTTGCGGCTGGCCTCGAGCGCGGGGACGAAGAAGCTGAGGGCGTTGGGCGACTCGAAGACGGTGCGGGTCGGCGTGTTCTCGAAGTAGATGATATCCTGCGGGGTGAAGCCGCGGCCGAGCACGCTCACGCGGGCGCCGACCGGGCCGCGATTGACCTCGAGGGCGAGGACGTAGCGGTGGACGACCTGCCCGTGGGTGGTCGCGGTGTAAACCTCATGCGGGCTGTGCACGCCGTTGGTCGTGGTCTGGTAGTTGACGAGGAAGTAGTAGGCGATCTCGTCGCGGCCGGCGGGCAGCTGGTAGTCGAACTCATAGAGCCCCTCGGCGAGCGAGCTCTGGTTCATCGCGAAGTTGCGGCCGTCGATGACGATCTCCGGCTTGATCGAGCCCGGCACGATGGTGTCGATCTTGGGCGTCACCCGCATGGTGATGGTGTAAATCTGCGACGGATTCTCCGGCAGCGAGGCCGGCGTGAGGTTCGTCAGGACGACGCTTTCGCAGCCGCTGAGCAGCAAAAGGCCGAGGCTGGCGCCGAGTCCGAGGAGGATTTTTCTCGCGGGGGAAATTCGGTTGGTATGCATTGTCTTTTTAGAGTGAAAACCGGACGGATTCAAACGTGTTAGTAATGAGCCACATCGCATCAGCGCAAGACAAAGCTGCACCGCCCGGCCCGCTGGGGCTGTACGTCCATGTGCCGTTCTGCGCCTCGACCTGCGACTTTTGCGCATTCTACCAGACCAAGCCGACTTCCGCCGCGATCCGGGGTTTTCTGGCCGGAGTCGAGCGCGAGGCGGACCTGGTGTCCTGGCCGCGGCCGGTGACGACGGTTTTCTGGGGCGGCGGCACGCCGGGGCTGCTGTCGGCCCGCGATCTGGCGCGGCTGGGGGAAATCGTCCGCGCGCGTTGCGGCGGCGTGCCGGAGGAGTGGACCGTGGAACTCGCCCCCGGGTCGGTCACGGTCGAGCGCCTGGCGGCGTTGCGCGCGGCGGGGATCACCCGCGTGTCGCTGGGGGTGCAGAGCTTCCAGCCGGCGCTGCTCGACGCGCTCGGCCGGCAGCACTCGCGCGAGCAGATTTACCGGGCCTACGAGCGCGTGCGGGCGGCCGGGTTCGCCAGTGTGAACCTGGACCTCATGTTCGCCCTCCCGGGCCAGACCGCGGACGAATGGGCGGCGGATGTGCGCGAGGCGGTGCGGCTCGCGCCCGACCACCTCTCGACCTACTGCCTGACCTTTGAGGAGGACACCGCGCTGTGGGTGAAGCTGTCCCAGGGCCGGGTGAAGCTCGACCCGGAGCACGAGGCGCGACTGTACGAGGCGACCTGGGACCAGCTGGCCGAGGCGGGCTACGCGCAATACGAGGTGTCGAATTTCGCCCGCCCGGGCCATGCCTGCCGCCACAACCTCAACACCTGGCTCATGCACGAATGGGCCGGCCTCGGCCCGTCGGCGGCGTCGCAGCAGGGCGGGTGGCGGGGGGCAAACGTGGCCGACCTGGACCAGTGGCTCGCGCATCTTGCCCGGGGCGAGCGCGTGACCGAGGACCGGGTGGCGCTGACGCCGGCGTTGCTGGCCGAGGACGCGATGATCTTCGGCCTGCGGATGAACGAGGGAGTGGATGTCGCGGCCTGGCGCGCCCGCTGTCCGGCGGCGCCGTGGCCGGCGGTAGAGGCGCTGTTGGCGCGTTGCGTGGCGGAGGGACTCGCGGTGCGCGAGGGCCCGCGGGTGCGGTTGACCAACCGCGGCCGGCTGCTGGCCGACTCGGTGGGCGCCGAGGTCATGGAGGCCTTTCAACCCCTGATCCCGGCATGAAGCGCTTGTTTTTGCTCTTCCTCGCGTTCGCCGCGGTCGCCGGAGCCGGCGAGCATGCCCTGGTGATCCAGACCGACTTTGGCACGAAGGACGGCGCCGTGGCCGCCATGAAGGGCGTGGCCGTGGGCGTCAGCCCGCGGCTCGCCATCCACGACCTGAGCCATGAAAACACGCCGTACGACATCTGGGAAGGGGCCTACCGGCTGAAGCAGACGGCGCCGTTCTGGCCGGCGGGCACGGTGTTTGTCTCCGTGATCGACCCGGGGGTCGGCACCGAACGCAAGGCCGTCGTGCTGAAGACGAAGAGCGGGCACTATTTCGTCGGGCCGGATAACGGGACGTGGACGCTCGTCGCGGAGGATCTCGGCATCGAGGCGGTGCGGCAGATCGACGAGGCCAGGCACCGCCGTCCGGGCTCGGAGAAATCGTTCACGTTCCACGGGCGCGACGTTTTTGCGTACGTCGGCGCCAAGCTCGCGGCGGGCGCGATCACGTTTGACGAGGTGGGATCGCGGCTGGAGCCCGCGGTGCTGATGCTTGCCTACGAGCGGCCTCGCTTGGAGAACGGTTCGCTGGTCGGCACCATTCCCGCGCTTGATTTCCAGTACGGCAACGTCTGGACCAACCTCGACGAGGCGCTGTTCGCCCGGCTGACGCCCAAGCTCGGCGAACGCTTCCGCGTGACCATCGCGCGGGCAGGCAAGGTGGTCTACACGGGCGAGCTGCCGTATGTGCGCACCTTTGGCGACGTGGCGCCCGGTGCGCCGTTGCTCTACCTCAACAGCCTGATGAGCGTCTCGTTCGCCGTGAACATGGGCGATTTCGCCAAGGCGCGCGGCATCGCCAGCGGCGCAGAGTGGAGCGTCCACGTGGAAAGGCCGAAACCATGAGGGCGGCGGCGGTGCTCTGCCTCGGTGTCGCGCTTGCCGGCTGCCAGTCGGCACCGCCGCCACCGCACTTCACGCTGGAAGTCGCCCGGTTCTTCCTGGAATCCGCGGACAGCTCGGCGGAGCTGGTCACGCTGCCCCGGAGCGGGGTGCAGATTTCGGTGCTGCCGAAGGCCGCCTTCACCGAATACGACTTTGTCAGCGTCGCGATGGCCGAGACCGACCTGGGGCAGTGCCTGAAGTTCAACCTGACGCCCGCGGCGGGTCGCGACCTCTACCGGCTGTCGGCGGCGAATCCGGGCCGGCGGCTGGTGATCACGCTGGGCGGTGTGCCCTTCGGCGCTCGCCAAATGGATCAGCCGATTGAAAACGGAAAACTGCTGATCTTCATCGAGACGCCGGATGCGGCCTTGCCGGCGTTGGTGGCGAGCCTGAACGAAACCTGCGCCGCGCTGCGGCCGGCCGCGGCCAAGCGATGAGCACCTGGCGCGTACTGATTTTCCTGGGCCTGCTGGCCGCGTCCGCGGCGCGCGGCGCGGAACGGATCGAACTGGTCTGGCCGACGCCCAACCCGGCCTGGGCGGAAGGCCGGCCGCTGGGCGACTACCTGCAGCAAGCCGGCTCGGGCGATCCGGAGTCCGGCAGCTACGGCGGGGTGCGCACGGGCGGGGCGCAATTCCACGAGGGGCTCGACATCAAGTGCATCTCGCGCGACCGGCGCGGCGAGCCGGCCGACAACGTCCTCGCGGCGATGAGCGGCGTGGTGCGATACGTCAGTGCGAGCGCCGGGGACAGCAACTACGGGAGCTACATCGTGCTCGAGCACCCCGACGCGTCTCCCGCGATCTACACCCTGTACGCGCACCTGGCGCGCATCGCGCCGGGACTCAAGGCGGGCGACCACGTCACGCGTGGCCAGATCATCGGCCTGATGGGGCACAGTTCGGGCAGATCCAAGATCCCGCGCGACCGGGCGCACCTGCACTTCGAGATGGGGGTGATGGTCACGCGCAATTTCCAAGCCTGGTATGACCGGCGGAAATTCGGCAGCACCAATGACCACAGCCTCTGGAACGGGATGAACCTGATGGGCTTCGACCCGCTCGACTTCTTCAACCGGTGGCGGGCGGGAAAAGTGACCAGCGTCCAGGATTATTTCGCCCAGATGCCGGCGGCGGTGCGGCTGCGCCTCGCCACCCGGCGGGTGCCCGACTTCGCGCTGCGGTACCCCTCGCTGCTGACCAAGCCGTTGCCGCCCGCGGTCGCCGGCTGGGAAATCAAGTTCGACTGGACGGGCATCCCGTTTGCGTGGACGCCACTGTCGGACTTGGATGCCGTCGGACTGACGCCGGACCAGCCCAAAATCGTCGAAGTGGACACGGCGATTACGAAGCGAAACCGGAGCAAATCACTGGCCTTCTCGTACCGCGGGGGCTGGAAGGTCGGCAAGGACCTCGAGACCGTGCTGCAGCAGCTGTTCGAGCTGCGGTAGGCCGTCGCCCGGGCTGCTGGCGGCCCGCGCCGCAACTCGGCCGTCGCGCCGCTCAGCTCTGGGGCTTGAGCTCCTTGACCAGGGCGCTGAAGTCCGGGTGGCGTTTCAAGCCGTCGAGGTCGGGATCCTGCTGCATCCAGTCGAGATCAGTGTACCCGAGTTCGACCGCGTGGCGCAGCGAACGGAGGGCGGCGGACTTGCGCTTCAGCAGGGCGAGGCTGCAAGCGAGATTGTAGTGGGCGGTGGCGTTCTGCGGGAGGAGCCGCACCAGCCGACGGTCCATGCGGAGGCCGTCGGCGATCCGCCCGTGCTTGGTGTAGAGGCCGCCGAGGAGTTCCACCACCTCGGTGTAGCTGGAGTCGCGCTTCAGCACGGACTCGTAGAACCGCATTTCGAATTCGGGATCGTTGGCCTTGGACATGGTCGGTCAGGAGGCGCGACGGGGGCAGGTGCCGGTCAGGCGCAGCGCCTCGCAGCGCGCGCTGACCTGGAGCCGCTGGGAGACCGGGGTCAGGCCGAGCTTGGAGGAAACCGTGTTGCCGTACCATTCCATGAAGGGCGCGCTGATCTCGAAGATCCGGTCGCAGTCGAGGCACACGACCTGCGCCACCTGGGTGCTACCGCCCTCCTTGTTCGGGTGGTAGAATTTCTCGCCGGTGCCGATGTCCACCTCGCGCAGCAGGGCGCTCTCGGTCATGATGGGCAGCGTGCGGTAGACCGTGGCGCGGGAGACGGAATCGTCGATGCTGCGGGCGTAGTCGAGCAGCTGCTCGGCGGTGACATGGTCCTTCTGGGCGAAGGCCGCGTCGAAGATCGCCAGCCGCTGCCGGGTGGCCCGCAGGCCCTTCTGAGCCAGGAAACGGCGGAATTTCTCACGGGCGGCGGAGGTGCTCACGGGGCGACTGTTTGAACCGCGCCGCGGGGTGTCAATGCGTTCGTGGACGACGCGGCTTGCGCGCCGCGGGTGCGTCCGGCATGACGGCGCCAGCATGATCGTTGGCGTCCATCCTCTCGCGGGCTTTGACAAGCTCCTGCACTATCGCGTGCCGGAGGCGCTGGCGGGCACGGTGGTGGCGGGTTCGCTCGTGCGGGTGCCGGTGCTCAACAGCCTGCGGCTGGGCATCGTGGGCGAGATCGGCGCCCCGCGGGACTTTCCGGTGGAGAAGCTGAAGTCGGTTGCGCAGGTCATCCACCCGTTTCCCGCGCTGCCGCCCGACCTGCTCGAGCTGGCCCGCTGGATGGCGGGCTACTACGCGTGCGGGTTGGACAGCATCATCGAGACGATGCTGCCGGCAGCGGTGCGCAATGGGGCCGGGCTGAAGCAGGAAAAGCTGCTCGCCGTCGTGCGCCGGCTCACGGCGGAGGAGCTGGCCGTGGTGGAGAAGCGCGCGCCGCAGCAGGCGCGGCTCTACAAGTTTCTCGCGCAGCAGTTCCGCCCGCAGCAGAAGTCGCTGGTGCTGGCGCGGCTCGGGCTCACCGCAGCGGTGGTCACCGCGCTCGGGAAGCGCGGCGTGATCCGGGAGGAGACGCGGCGGGTGGAGCGCGTGGCCTACACCGATGACTTTGCCCACGGCGAGCTCGTCGCGTCCCAGCCGCACGAGGCCAACACCGAGCAGGCGGCGGCGGTCGCGGCGATCGGCCAGGAACTGGCCGGCGGCAAGTTCGGGGTGTCGCTGCTGCACGGCATCACCGGCTCGGGCAAGACCGAGGTCTACCTGCGCGCGATCGCGCAGACCCTGCAGGCCGGCGGGGGAGTGATCTTTCTCGTGCCCGAGGTGGCGCTCACGCCCCAGACAGTGGCGCGGCTGCGCTCGCGGCTCGAGGCCATCGCGCCGGACCACCGGTGCGTCGTCTGGCACAGCCACCTCAGCGAGGGCGAGCGGCTGGACGGCTGGCTGGCGCTGGCCACGGGGGAGGCGCGGGTGGTGGTGGGCGCGCGGTCGGCGGTGTTCGCGCCGGTGCACAACCTCCGGCTCATCGTGGTCGATGAGGAGCACGAGCCGGCGTACAAGCAGGACGAGACCCCGCGCTACCACGGGCGGGATGTCGCGGTCATGCGCGCGAAGATCAACCGGGCGGTGTGCGTGCTCGGCTCGGCCACGCCGTCGCTGGAGAGCTTTGCCAACGCCCAGGCGGGCAAGTACCGGCTGCTGGAACTCCGTGAGCGGGTGGACGCCCGCAAGCTGCCGCACATCGACATCGTGGACCTGCGCATCGAGGCGATGAAGCAGCGGGCGATGCCGGCGCTTTCCCGGAAGCTGGTCGACGCGATGCACGCGCGGCTGGAGCGGCGCGAGCAGACGATTTTGTTCATCAACCGGCGGGGCTACTCCACCGCGATGCTGTGCACGAAGTGCGGCCACGTGGAGGAATGCCCGCACTGCAGCATCGCGCTGACCTACCACCGGGCCGACGAGACGCTGCGCTGCCACCTTTGCGGCGAGCAGAAGAACGCCCCGCTGCGCTGCCCGCAGTGCGGGGCGCCGGAGATCCGCTGGCGCGGGCTCGGCACGCAGCGGGTGGAGGAGGCGGTCCGGCGGCTGGTGCCGCGCGCGCGGATCGAGCGGATGGACAGCGACACGATGGCGAAGAAGAACCGCTTCCGCGAGGTGCTGGCGCAGTTCCGCGCCGGGAAGATCGACGTCCTGGTCGGCACCCAGATGATCGGGAAGGGGCTCGATTTCCCGAATGTCACGCTCGTCGGCCTGATCGACGCCGACATCTCGATGCACATTCCGGATTTCCGGGCAAACGAGCGCACGTTCCAGCTGCTGGTGCAGGTGGCGGGCCGGGCCGGTCGCGGCGACCGCGCCGGCGAGGTGATCGTGCAGACGTTCACGCCGCAGTCGTCGGCGATCCAGTTCTCGCGCCACGCCGACTATGCCGGGTTCGCCGAGACCGAGCTGAAACTGCGGCGGGATTTCCATTACCCGCCGTACCGGCACCTGATCCACCACCTCTTCCGCGGGCCCAACCCCGAGAAACTGAAATTCTTCGCCGAGCAATGGGCGAAGAAGGTTGAGGCGACGCTGGGCAGCCGGGTGGAACTGCGCGGACCGTCACCGTCGCCGATCGAGAAGATCAAGGACGAGTACCGCTGGCAGCTGTGGTATTTCACGAATTCCGTCACCAAGACCGTCCCCGACCTGGTGAAACTGCGCGACGGCTTCAACTGGCCGGACGACATCACGCAGGTGCTCGATGTTGACCCGGTGAACCTCGTGTAGGTTAAAGGAGCCATGCGGATCTATTTCATGGGCATCTGCGGGACGGCGATGGGTAATGCGGCGCTGCTCGCGCGCGCGGCGGGGCACGAGGTCCTAGGCGCGGATGCCGGGGTCTACCCGCCGATGAGCACGGTGCTGGCGGAGGCGGGTATCACGCTCCACGAGGGTTACGATGCGGCGCGGCTGGAGCAACTCGCGCCCGATCTCGTCGTGATCGGCAACGCGATGTCGCGCGGCAATCCCGAGATCGAGTGGTTGCTCGACACACGGAAGATCCGGTTCACCTCGCTGCCGGCGATGCTGCACGAGTTCGTGCTGAAGGATCGGCGGAACATCGTGATCGCCGGCACGCACGGCAAGACGAGCACCACGGCGCTGACGGCGTTCCTGCTGCGCGAGAATGGGATCGCCCCGGGCTTTCTCATCGGCGGCGTGCCGCACGATCCCCCGGTGGGCAGCCACCTCGGTGCGGCCGGGGCGCCCTTTGTCATCGAGGGCGACGAATACGACAGCGCGTTTTTCGACAAGCGGAGCAAGTTCATCCACTATGCACCGCACATCGCAGTGCTGAACAACCTCGAGTTCGACCACGCCGACATCTTCCGCGACCTCGCCGACGTGCAGCGCACGTTCAGCCACCTGACGCGGATCGTCCCGCGCAACGGCTGGATCCTGCTGAACGGCGACGACGACAACCTCCGCGCGCTTGGTCCCATGGCGTGGACCCGGGTGCTGCGCGTCGGCACCGGCGATCGGAACGATCTGCGCATCGTGGAATTTCGCGAGCAAGGCACCGCCGTTTCGTTCACGCTGATGTGGAAGGGGCAGGTGTGGGGCGGCGTCACGTGGAGCCAGCCCGGCATCTTCAACGCCCGCAATGCCGCGATGGCGGTGCTGGCCGCAGGGTTGGCCATGTATCCGGGGGACCCGACCAAGCTGAAGCTCGAGGCGCTGGCGCGATTCCGCGGCGTGAAGCGTCGGCAGGAACTGTTGCTCGACACGCCGCCGCTCAAGGTGATCGAGGATTTCGGCCATCATCCGACGGCGCTGGCGGAGACGCTGCATTCGCTGCGCAACCGCTATCCCGGCGCGCTGCTGACGGCGGTGTTCGAGCCGCGCAGCAACACGGCCCGGACGAAGGTGATGCAGGCCGGCTTTACCCGGGCGCTGGGGACGGCCGACGAGGTGTTCATCGGGGCGGTCAGCCGCGCGGAGAAACTGAAGGAGCACGAACGGTTCGACGTGGAGGCGGTCACGCAGCATCTCGAAACGCAGGGCGTCACGGCGCACAGCGCCGCCACCAATGCCGAGCTGCTGGAGAAGCTCACCGCGACCGTGCTCAAGCCGCAAACAAAGCCCCAGGTGGTGGTGTTCTTCACCAACGGCTCCTTCGACGGGATCATCGGTAAGTTCGTCGAATTGGCAAAAGGGTAGGGCTGATTATCCCTAATCCGCCGCGGCGCGTTAGGGATAACGCGCCCTACCTTTAATCTCCCGGCGCAGCTACTGCGCCTGCTTGGCGACCTTGAACGCGGCGGGCTTCTGGCCCTTCGGCAGCGCGATCAGGTCGTACTCGTGGTATCCGGTGATGGCGACATCGGCGAATTCGCCGACCGGCAGTTCGCGCGGCACGTAGACGCGGCCGTCGATGTCCGGCGCGTCGGCCTCGCCGCGGGCGACGCCGGGCTCCTCGACGAGGACCCGCAGCGTCTGGCCGACATGGCTTTTGCTGACCTCGGCGGCGATCTCCTGCTGCAGCGCCATGGTCCGGTGCCAGCGGGCCTCCTTCACCTTGGCGGAAATCTGATGCTCCATCTTCGCGCCGCGCGTGCCCTCTTCCTGGGAATAGCGGAAGACACCGAGCCGCTCAAACTTCGTCGCGCGGATGAAGGCGCAGAGCTCGTCGACGTCGGCCTCGGTCTCGCCGGGGAAGCCGACGATGAAGGTGGTGCGGACGGCGATGCCGGGGATGCCGGCGCGGATGCGGTGGATCAGGTCGCGGATGTAGTCGCCACTGGTCTCGCGCTGCATGCGCCCGAGCATGGCGTCGCTGATGTGCTGCAGGGGAATATCGATGTAGCGGGCGACCTTCGGGCATTCGGCGATGGTCCGGATGAGCTCGTCGCTCCAGTGGGCCGGATGCGTGTAGAGGAGGCGGATCCAGAAATCGCCCTCGATGGCGTTGAGCTGGCGGAGCAGGGTGGTGAGTGCGGTGCCGCGGGCGGAATCAACCGGCGTGCGCGGATTCGGGCGCTGCTCCCACGTGTCCATGCCGAAGAACGTCGTATCCTGGGAGATGAGGTTGAGCTCCCGCACGCCCTCCTTCACGAGCTGGCGGGCCTCGGCGACGACGCTTTCGATAGTGCGACTGCGGTGCCGGCCGCGAATCTGCGGGATGATGCAGAACGTGCAGGGGTGGTTGCAGCCCTCGGCAATCTTGATGTAGGCGAAGTGCCGCGGCGTGAGCCGGAAGCGGGGCGTGTTGAAGTCGGGGATGAAGGTCGAGCGCGGGGTGACGAAATCCGCGGGCGCCGCCGCGCGCTCCTTTGCATAGAGCCCCTCGATGATTGGCGCGACCTTGGTGACCTGGTCGAGTCCGATGAACGCGTCCACCTCGTGGGCGAGCTCGCCGGAAAGGTCCTTCGAGAACCGCTGCGCCATGCAGCCGGCGACGATGAGCTTCTGCTCCTTGCGGCGCTTTTTCAGGCCGCGGTTCTGGTGAACCTCGAGGATGTGGCCGATCGATTCCTCCTTGGACGAATCGATGAACGAGCAGGTGTTGACGATGACCACGTCCGCCTTCTCGGCGTCAGGGATGACCACCATGCCCGCCTGGTGCAGATGGCCGATCATGATCTCGCTATCGACGAGGTTCTTGGCGCAACCGAGCGAGATGAGGCTGACCTTGATCATGGCGGGAGAAGGGAGGAGCGATGGCCCTGGTAATGAAAAAACCGCGGCGCAGGGCCGCGGTTTCGAATTACGGAAGTAGGTCGCAGCCGGTTACTTCTTCTTGGACAGGGCAGCTTTGTCGCGAGCCCGGCGACGCTTCATGTAGGCGGCGCGACGTTTACGTTTGATGATCTTGTTGAGTTGTTGGCCCATGGTGTTGTGAAGTGAAAGGGGCAGCATCCCAGCCGGGGCGGGCGAGTCAAGTTTCCACTCCAAGAATCGAATTTCCCTCGCGCCGCCAGCGGTAGACGAGCGGTGCCTTGGTGCGATCGAGTTCCTTGTAGAGGGCGGGGGCGGTGCGTTTTGGGACGGTGAGCTCGGCCAGGCCGGTGGCGTCGCAGTTGAGGAGGCGCGCGTAGGGCTTGAAATGCTCGGGCCGGCCGATCACGCGGGACAGGCCGGCGGGGGCGTCGGCGGCGGGTCGCCGGTCGAGGGCGAGGAAACAGTAGGGCAGGCTCCGGAGGTCGATGCCGGCGCGCTGGCCGAACTTCACCCAGTGGGAGTTGGCAAAGATCTCGCCGGGCGGGGGCGCGAAGTGGTGACACCAGTGCCGTTCGTTCCCGGGGGCGAGGATGGGGCAGGCTTCCTGGTGGGTGCAGGGCGCGACGAGGTGGAAGCTCGGGCGGAACTCCTCGCGCAACGCCCCGAGCGCGCGGCTGACGGCATGGGTGCCGGGTTCGACCCAAAGGACGGACTCGGCCCGGGCGACCAGCGCCCGCAGCGCGGCGAGCGCCTCCGGCGGGAGTTCATTCAGCACATGGCTGATCACCAGCAAGCCGAGCGGGTCGGTGGAGGACAAATATCCGGGAGTGACACTGGCGACATCCAGGGCGGGGAAGGCCTTGGCGGCGGCCTCGGCGGCATAATCGCAGGCGACGGGGGAATGGTCCCACACGGCCAGGGAATCGAATCGATCCGGCCCGAAGCAGGAGATCACGCGGCGGGCGGCAATGCCGCTGCCGCAGCCCCAGTCGAGCACCGTGCGGGCGGACGGCGACCAGCCGCGCAGCTTCAGCTCACGCAGGACATGATCCCACTTCCAGCCGATGCGCTCGCCGTAAGTGAAATCGTAGCTGGCCAGGTCGCCGGTGGATTTCCAGTACGGACCGGCGGCCACCGCCCCGTCTAGGAACCCCGCGCGCAGCCGGTCAAGGGCGGGCCAATCGATCTCCTCCCAAGTCATGACCAAGGGGAATTGTAACCTATTGGGTTACAATACGGCTTGCGGGATGGCGTCACGGCAGGAGGGGGACGCCAAGGTGGGTGGCGAGCCGCTGGGTGCGGATGCCGTAAAACGCGGCGAATTCGCGGAGGCGTGCCGCGGCCGCGGGGTCGCCGGCGGGCCGGGACTTGATGGCGGCGATCATGAGGTTCCGGGCGGTGTGCTCGGTGGAGACGAACTCGAACACCTTTGTGCGGTAGCCGGCCCACTCGAGCAGCTGCGCCCGCAGGGCGTCGGTGACAAATTCCGCGTGACGCTCCTGAAAAATGCCGTGACGCAGCGCATCGGCGAGCACCGGCGGGGCGGTGAGCTGGGGCCGGAGCTCCTTCTGGCAGCAGGGCGAAACCACGAGGAGGGCGGCGCCGGCGGCGATGCCCTTGGCCAGCGCGTCATCGGTGGCGGTGTCGCACGCGTGCAGCGCAATGAGGACGTCGATGGAATTTTCGGTTTTCGAATCTCGAATTTCGAATTGGTAGGAATCGATCTGGCCGACGGTAAATGTGAGGTTGGAGAGGTGGTTGTCGCGGGCGACACGGTTGCAGAGGTCCACCAGTTCGGGACGGACCTCGACGCCCTGTACGGTGGCGTGCTCGCCGAGCAGCGCGGCGACGGCGAAGGTGAGGTAGCCCTTGCCCGCGCCCATGTCGATGACCCGAAGCGCAGAATGACCTTCCTTCGTGGTCACGACGGCGGGGACGCCGGGAATGAGTGCTGGGGTATAGAGGCCGGCCTCGGTGAGGAGATGGGTCAGCAGCTCGGTAAATTTCTGGATCTGGCGGAACTTGCCGGCCATGCCCTCACGCGCGTGGCCGCGGTCGTTGGTGATGCCGAGCGCGTGGAGCCACGCGGCGCCGGCGGGAACCAGGTGGGCCTTGGCGCGGTTGTGCTCCGCTGCGACCGGCGGGCTGGCCGGGGTGGATGGCGCGAGGGACTTCAGGCTGAGGCGCGCGGCGCCGTCCGGCTGGCACTCGAGCTGGGCGGTCTGGCTCGCGGTGAAAAGGTGCGCATCGAGAAAATCAGCGCCGATGAGCGGCTCGAGCAGCGCCAGGCCGGCGGCGGGCGCGTGGTTCTTCGTGACGTCCCGCGTGTCGTGGCGCCAGACGAAGGCAAGGTGCGGGCCGCTCCGCAGCGTCACCGGCCGGACCAGGAGGTTGCGCAGGGAGGCGTCGGCGCCGCGGTGCTTGCCGAGCGTGAGCTTGAGGAGGGCGCCCTCCTGCACGGCGGTGCGGAGCAAGCCGAGAAACCTGGCGCGGTGGTCGGGGGGCGGATTCAAGTTAGGGCAGGAACTCGGTGGTCATCACCTGGGCAGCAGTGAGCTTGCCCTTCGGCAGGATGTCGAGGTCCTCGAGCTGCCGGATCTGCGTGGCGTAGCGCGCGGGGTCGAGCCGCCCGATCTGCGAGCGCCCGCCGGTCGCATCGCGGCCGGTGACGAGTTTCTCGTCGATAATCATCTGGCGCGAGAAGGCCATGAACGAATCGGTGTTGTTCGGGTTGGCCTGCTTCAGCGCGGCATGGGCGGGAGCGGGGTCGCCCGCGACGTAGTCCTGCCAACCGTGGATGTAGGCGCGGACGAAGGCCTTCAGCTCGGCGGGGTGCTCGCGGGCGAACTTGCGGCTGGTGACGAGCACGGCGTAGGCGCGAAAGCCGGCGTCCCAGGTCGAGAGGAAGCGCGGCATCGGGCCGCCGGCGTGCACGATGTGGTAGGGCTCGGCGATGAAGTAGCCCTGCTGGATGGCCTCCTTGTTGCCGAGGAAGGCGGCGACGGAGAAATTCTGCGGGACGACCGAGACGGTGAGCCCGTACTTTTTCTGGAGGAATTTCAGGAAGGCCCACTCGGGGCGGGCGATGATGGTCTTGCCCTGCAGGTCCGCGAACTTGCGCACGGGGCTGGCCGCCTGGACCAGCAGGCCGGACGGGTCGTCCTGGAAGACCGCGGCGAACTGGACGAGGGGCAGGCCCTCGGCCTGCTGCAGCAGGGTGTTGGTGCTGTCGGCCTGGCCGATGTCGGCCTGGCCGGTGGCGACGAGGGGCATGACAAACGCGTTGGGGCCGCCGGGGACGATGGTGACGTCGAGGCCCTCGTCGCGGAAGAAGCCGCGGGCCAGCGCCTGGTAG
>CAIQKV010000015.1 GCA_903872505.1 uncultured Opitutia bacterium | reverse complement strand
TGCAGGCGGGGACGCCTGCGCTACTCACCGCCACGGGTCGGGAGACCCGTACCACTTTCGAGTTGCGGACTGCCGGATTCCGCATCCGGTGAAGTTCCGTTCCCCACCCCCTGTTTTTATGGTCAAACTCAACAAGCCCAATCTCACCCAGCACCCGCCCCGCAGCGTGCGCGTCCGCCTCGGCGGCTACGTGCACCTCCCCCGCCTCCTCGACAAGGCGCGCGCCGTCGTCGCCGGCAAGGGCGGCGACTTCCACTACAACTGCCCGCTCGACAAGCACTTCTTCGCGTTCACTGGCATCGACCACAAAAAGATGCTCACCGCGATCAAGTCCCGCCACTCCGATACGCAGATGCTGGCCTGGGTGGAGAAGCACACGCGCCGCAAGCCCTACGAGGTCGCGGCCTGGTCCGCGTGGATGGAGCAGCACGGCCCCGGCGGGCCGGACGGCCATGAATGGATCGCCAGCTGCGTGAAGCGGCTCGCGGCCAAGCGCACCGACATCCGCTCCTTCGCCGACCTGCTCGACCTCGACGACTACGTGAGCTACGGCGGCAAGGCCTGAGCCGCGCCCGCCCGTTTTTACCCACGCGGAGCCTTCGCCGGCTCCGCGTTTTTTATTCCAGCTCGGTGTACTTGTCCGACCGGCCGCGGGCTTTCTCGACGGGATATTTCTTCGCGTTCTGCGCCATCTTCCGGCCGATCGCCGCCGCCACGTCCATGCCGGCGGCGTTGGCGAACTCCAGCGCGTAGATCACGACGTCCGCCAGCTCGTCCTCGATCTTGCCGCGCTTGGCGGGATCCTTCGCGATGGCCAGCGACTGCTCCGGCGTCGCCCAGAGGAAATGCTCCATCAGCTCGCCGGCCTCCGCGGCGAGCGCCATGCTGAGGTTCTTCGGCGCGTGAAACTGCTCCCAGTCGCGCTCGCGGGCAAAGGCCAGCACGCGGCTCTTGAGTTCGGCGATCGTCGTGGTCGGGTCGGTCGGGGGCTTCATGCCGGCACGCTAGCCGGCGGCGCCCGGGCGACAATCACTTCCTGCCGCGGGTCGCGTCACGCGATCTTAACCTGATGACAAAATAAATCCTTGGCGCGCGAAATGCTTTGTGCATGTTCTCCGCCGTTCCAATGACCGTTCAGCGAAAGCATCTCCGCGGCTCCGCCGGCACTTCGTTTACGAAGGCCGTCGCTGCTATTTGCCGCGCCCAGATGCGTCCGGTCGTCCTTAATTGGGGCAAGCACCAGACCGGCTCGGGCTTCCAGGCCTAAACCTCCGTTTAACGGACCACGTTTAGAAAACTCCTGAAGCCCGGCGGCCCACCAGCCCCGAGGTCCCACCTCCATTTTCCCATGCACACGATCATCCATCCCCTCAGTCCCGCCCGTCGCCACCTGCTCGAGGAAGTTTCGGCCGCCCAGCCGAGCCACCTCAAGCCGAGCTACGACTGCCGCGAGCTCCCGGATGCCGTCGTCCTCACCGTCTATGTCCCCGGCGTCGCCGCCACGGGCGTGGAGATCGAGGCGCGCAGCCCCGACCTGATCGTCACCGCCCGCAAGGCCCACTTCGTCCGCGTCAACTGGCAGGCGCTCCACCTCGAGGGCGCGCAGCGCGACTACCAGCTGCGCCTGCGGCTCGGCCACGGCGTGGACTACGCCGCGCTGACCGCCGCGATCCACAACGGCGTCCTCACCGTCACCCTCCCGAAACGGTCGCCCGCCGAGGAGGGCCTGCGCGCGCGCCACGTCGCCTGACCCCTTGCCCTGGCCGGCGTCGGCCCGGGGATCCCGGATTTTACGAAAAATTTCCGGCACCCCGGGCCGAATCGCCGGTCAGAGCAACTCCCGCCATGATCCTGCCACCTCCACCCCTTCGCCCGTCCGCCGAGCGCGAGACCCCTCCGGCCATTGTCCGGCGGGTCACGCGCGAGGACGTGCTGTGGAACCGGCCGGTCTTCCGGGCCCCGCCGCTGATTGTGAAGCTCCCGGCCACCCAGACGCTCGCCGAGGTCAACTCGGTCACGTCGACCCGGTCCGATAGCTGAACCCTACTCCGGCACGAGCCAGCGGCAGCGCGAGCTGCCGCCCGGCTCACGGGCCAGCGCCTCCGCCAGCCAGGCCAGCAGCGGCCCCGCCTCGCGGTCGAACTGCCACGGCGGATTGAGGACCACGAGCCCGCAGCCTTTCATTTTCAACGCCGACCGCTCGCCGGCCACGGTGAGTTCCAGGGCCAGCGTCGGCGGCAGCTTCAGGTCGAGCAGCCCGGCTAGGAACGCGTCCACCCGCGCCCGCTCCGTCAGCGGATACCACAGCGCGAACACCCCCGCCGGCAGCCGCGCCAGGCCCTCGCCCACTGCGGCGGTCATGCGCGCAAACTCGTCGGCCGCCTCGAACGGCGGGTCGATCAGGACCAGCGCGCGCTTCTCCGGCGGCGGCAGCAGCGCGCGCAGGGCGCCGTAGCCGTCCCGCTGCTGCACGCTCACCCGCGGCTCCCGCGCCAGCGCGATGTCCAGCAACTCAAACTCCTCCGGGTGCAGCTCGCACAGCACCAGCCGGTCCTGCGGCCGCGCCCGCCGCCGCGCGATCCACGGCGAGCCGGGGTAAAACCGCGGGGTCGCCGCCAGGTTGCCACGCTCCCGGTCAAAGTCTTTCACCAGCGCGAGGTAGTCCGCCAGTTCGGCGGGCGCGTCCGGGCGCGCCCAGAGCCGGCCGATGCCGTCCGGATACTCGGGCGAGCGCGCGAGCGTGTCGCCCTGCGCCGCCGCCAGCAGGTCGTAGCTGCCGCGGCCCGCGTGGGTGTCGAGCAGCAGGAAGCCCTTCTCCTTCCGTTGCAGGCCGGCCATGAGCCGCACCAGCAGCGCATGCTTCATCACGTCCGCGAAGTTGCCCGCGTGGAAATGATGGCGGTAGTTCATCCCGTCTTCGGCCAGCCGGGGGAGGACAGGCCCGCGCCCGGGGCGCACGGCACCTTGATCACCGTCTTGCGCACCAGCACCGGCGCGGCGCTCGGGCGGATCCCCGGCATGTGCCCGTCGGCCGGCAAAAACACCGCGGCGTCGCCCACCCCGAGGCGCAGCACCGAGGCGTCGGGGCAGTCCGCATAAATGATGACGTCCTTCTCGGCGTCATAGCCCACCCGGCCCGTCAGGCGGGAAATATCGGCCAGCTCCATCGCCTCCTCGCCCTCGAACACCACCTGCACGTCGATGAACTTGCGGTGCGACTCGAAAAAACCGTCCGCCCGCTGCTTGGCCGGGTAGACCTGCTCGAGCGCAAACGCGCCCCCGGTCAGCTCGATCCGCTTGGTCACGCCGATCGCGGCGCTGCGCAGCCGCCCGAACGCAGGCGAGCCGGCCCGGAACAGCTCGTCGAGATAGCTGAACGTCGCCGCGAAGATTTCCATGCGGGCGGTCTGCGCGCGCACCGTTGCAAGGGAACCGAGAATGGCCATCGGGCGAATTCACGCGCGCACCGCCGCGCTGGCAAGCGCCGAAACCGGGCTGCCCGGCAGCAAAGCCGGGTGGCCCGTCCTCCGGAGCCCCGCCTCGGCGGGACGAAGGAGGATCTCCGCCCTCGCGACGGCTCGCGTCGCCACTTGCCAATCATCCCGCGCCCGCAGAAATTCGCGCCCCACCGTGCCCGACGTCATCCGCATCCTCTCCGACCTGCACTACGGCGACCGGGGCAGCCGCATCCGGTCGCTCCCGGCGATCGCCCCGCTGTTCGCGGGCGCCGCCGCGCTCGTGCTCAACGGCGACACGCTCGACACCCGCCCGGGTCCCACCCCACACGCGACAACGGACCTGCGGGGCGAGGTGCGGGACTTCTTCGCGCGCTCGGCCCCGCCCGCCACGTTTCTCACCGGCAACCACGACCCCGACATCTCCCCCCGGCACGCGCTCGACCTCGCCGGCGGGCAAATCTTCGTCACGCACGGCGACGTCATCTTCGACGACCTCGTGCCGTGGGGGCAGGACGCGCCCCTCGTGCGCCGGCTCATCGCCGAGCAAGTGGCCGCCCTCGATCCCGCGGCCCGCGGCCAGCTCGAGCCGCTGCTGGCCGTCTACCGCCGCGTTGCGGCCGCCATCCCGCAGCGCCACCAGTCCGAGCGGAACGGCCTGAAATATGCCTTGAGCTTCCTCGCCGACACCGTCTGGCCGCCGTCGCGCGTGCTGCACGTGCTCCGCGCCTGGCGCCGCGCGCCCGGGCTCACCGCCGCGCTGGCGCGCCGCCACCGCCCCGCGGCCAGGTTCGCCGTCATCGGGCACATCCACCACCCGGGTTTCTGGCGCCTGCCCGGCGGCATGGTCGTCCTCAACACCGGCTCGTTCTGCCCGCCCCTCGGCGGCTGCGTGATCGACGTGCATCCCGGTCGCGTGATCCTGCGGCGGATCGCCGCGCGCCGCGGCGAGTTCCGGCTCGGGCGGACCGTGGCGGAGTTTGCGCTGGTCTAATTTGCCATGGCGCGGAGTCCCGCCTTGCGGGACGACGCGGCAACCCATCTGATACCCCATGAGCATCGAGTTCGGCTGGTGGCGCAAAAATCCCGCGGGGGAAAAAATCCAGATCAGCGCCGTCGTGCACGGCGGCAACATCGAGTGGACCAGCCACCAGGGCCACCATTCGTCCTGGAACCCCTACACGCCGGACGACGACGACCGCGCCAAGCTCGTGTTCGAGGCGGAAAAACGCGTCCCGCGCCGGCTGATCTCCACCAAGCAGTTCGAGGAAATCCGGCGCTTGAGTGAGAACACCGGCCCCGGGAAAATTACCGGCCGACGCGTCACCGGCCAGGGTCCGTCGTTCTACGAGCCCGGCCCGCGGAACCCCGCCATGGACCGCCCGGCCACGGAGCAACGGTAGGGCAGGGTCTTCCGGCTGTATTTTGCAGGGCGGGGCGCTGCCCCGCCGGTTTGAGGTGGCACGGGTCTCCCGACCCGTGATGCCGAACAACTATCCCAAGCAACCTCGCGTGAATCTTTCAGACATGGGTCAGGAGACCCATGCCACGCCCTGGCTTCCGCTCAGGCGGGGTCGGCTTGCCCCGCCGTAATCCCGCCAAGACGGCGAGCCCGGCCGGCGTTTTCAGATTTTCTCCTTCAGCAGCAACCAGATCAGCCGGAACGGCCGGGTGAAGTCCTCCGGCGCCGCGGCCATCCGCCGGGTCACGTCGGCGACCTCGCACCATTCGCCCCGCTCAATCTCCTCGGGGTGCAGCACCAACGGCCCATCGTGCCGCAGCCGGTAGATCCGGCAGAACTCCCAGCCCGTCTCCGCCCGCGCCTCGACCCGCAGGAGGGCCTCCAGCGGGGGCTGCACCGTCACGCCCAGCTCCTCGCCCAGCTCGCGCACCGCCGCCGCCTCGTAATCCTCACCGGCATCCACGTGGCCCGAGCACGAGGCGTCCCACCGGCCCGGCGCCATGTCCTTCCGCAGCGACCGCTTCTGCAGAAAAATCCGCCCGGCCCGGTCGAACACCAGCACGTACACCGCCCGGTGGCGCAGCCCCCGCGCGTGGACGTCGCGCCGCAGCGCCCGGCCCACCGGCTCGTCGCGCTCGTTCACCACATCAAACCACTCCTCAGCCATGCGCCGCCTTTACTTTCCGGTTCATTCGTGTCCATTCGTGGTTCCTTAAACGGAAAACACCATGCCGAAAATCGACGTCAGCAAAGTCGCAGAGATCTTGAAGAAGAACCAGATCGACCCCGCCGTGCTCCGCCGCGTGATCGAGGAGATGAACCTCGCCGTGCAGCCCGACGCCGGCGAGGAGGAGAAGCCGCCGCCGGTCAAGAAGCAGCATATCATCGTCATCTCCGACCCCGAGGGGAAGCTGCCGAAGGGCGATTTCACCGGCTGGGTCCTGCAGATTCCCGAGAACGAGAGCCCGGCCACCACGCCCGACCGCGTGTTCCGCGCGGCCTACGAGTTCAACGCCTCGAAAAAGGGCCGGCTCCTGCCGGTCAAGACCGTCGGTGAGGCCTTCGAGGCCGTGCCCGCGAAGCATTTCCGGGACGCCGACCTCTGGGTGAAGACCAAGGAGCCCGTCATCGTACTGCGGACGAACAACGAGATCCCGAAGGAGTAGCCCCGCCTGTCAGG
>CAIQKV010000014.1 GCA_903872505.1 uncultured Opitutia bacterium | reverse complement strand
CGCATCGTGAATTTCGACCAGCGCTCGCAGGTCGAGACGCTGAAGGCGGTGAAGCAGGCGACGGAAAATTCCGGAAAGCAGCTGCGCGCGGCGCTGGCCGACGCGGTGGCGCGGCTGAAGGCGTGGGTGACCGCGCCGTGGGACGCGCGCCGCCTGGCGAAACTGCTGGGCGGGCTCGCCGCGCTGGCGGGGGCCGGCTGGGCGTGGCGCGAATTTGGCCGCGACTGGTGGCGCCGGTTTCGGAGCACCGCGTCCGGAGGCAAGATCGATCCGGTGCGGGCCCAGGCCGGCCGCTGGCTGCGCGCGCTGGCCGAGGCGGGCGGGGAGACATCGCCGGTGGTGGCGGACTTGCAGCGGCTGCGGTTCGGGGCGCGGGCAACGTGGCTGGCGCCCGAACCGGTCTTCCGCCAAGCGCGGCAGGCGCACCGCGAGGCGCGCCGGCGCGTCCGCGTCACGGCGCCTTGAACGGCGGCACGAAGGCGGACGGGTGGTTCCGCTTCTCGAAATATTTCCGGAGGATGAGGTTCGCCACGGGGGCGGAGTTGAGGCCGCCGCCGAAGGTCTCGCCGATGGTGTCGCCTTCCAGCATCACGACGACGGCGATCTCGGGGTGGTCGGCCGGCGCGAAGCAGATGAACCAGGCGAAATTGATGGTGCCGATCTGGCCGTCCTTGAGCACGCGCTTCTGCGCGGTGCCGGTCTTGCCGGCGATGCGCACGCCCGGGACCTGGTAGGCCGGCAGGGCGTTGATGCCCTTGGCCGTGCCGTACACCGTCGTCCCGACCATGCCCTCGATGAGAGCGGACCGCTGGGCAGGGGTGAGGCCGATGGGCTCGGTGTGCTGGAAGGGTGCGTTGGGATGGTGGAGGATGGTGGGCTTGGTGAAGACCTCGTTGCGGGCGACGGAGGCGGCGAAGCAGGCCATGTCGAGCGGGGTGACGAGGACGAAGCCCTGGCCGATGCTCATGTTGGCGGTGTCGCCGGGAAACCACCGTTCGCCCTGCTGGTTTTCCTTCCACGCCATGGTGGGCATCAGCATGCGCGAGGTCTCGTTGGGCAGCTCGATGCCGGTGCGCTGGTCGAGGTGGAACCGCCGGGCCTCGGCGGCGAGGCTGTCCGCCCCGACCAGGCGGCCGACCTCGTAGAAATAGATGTCGCAGCTGTTGCCGATGGCCTCCGACAGCTTCACGTCGTGATGATGGCCGCGGCCGTTGTCGCAGTAGAAGAGCTTGTTGCCGATCTTCACCACGCCGTCGCAGTCCACGAGCGACTCGTCGGGGGTGACCCGCCCGCTGCGCAGGCCGGCGATGGCGGAGAGGATCTTGAACGTGGAGCCGGGCGGGTAGGCGCCGCCGATGGCCTGGTTCAGGAGCGCGCCGCGGTCGAGGATGCTCTGCCACATCTCGTGACTGATGTGCGGCGAGGTGTCGCTGAGGTTGTAGTCGGGCTTGTTCGCCAGCACGAGCACCTCGCCGGTGCGGATGTCCAGCGCGACCGCGGTGCCGGTCCGGTCGCCGATCGCCTCCTCGGCGACGCGCTGCAGGTCGATGTCGAGCGAGGTGACGAGGCTTTTGCCCTGCACGGGCAGGCGCTTCTCGAGGGGCGGGTTGATTTTGTAGCCGGTGGGATCGACCCGGAAGATCGTGCCCCCGGCCTCGCCCTGCAGGCGCGCGTCGAAGACCTTCTCCAGGCCGTCGCGGCCGACGGTGCCCTTCATCTTGAAGGTCTTGAGGTCCTCGCCCGGGAAGTCCTCGGCCTCGATGTCGGACTCGACCCCGACGTAGCCCAGGGTGTGCGCGGCGGCGGAGCCGTACGGGTAATAGCGCGTGCTCGAGGCCATGACCTGGAGGGGCGAGCGCACGGGGAGGCCCTCGACGAGGTGCGCGTAATCGTCGGGCTCGAGGTCGTCGAGCAGCGTGTAGGGCAGCAGCAGCTGCCGCGCGAAATGCCGCACGAGGTCGGCGGAATCCACCGTGGCGGCGCGATGGAGGATGTCGTTCACCTGGTCGAGGTAGCGCTGGACGACGGACACGCGGGCGATCTGCTCGAGCTGGGGCGCGGTGGGGAGGTCCTTGTCGCCGGTGTCCCGGTAGTTCTTGCGGATGCGGATGAACTCGCGGCGGAACTCCGGGCGCAGCTCGTCGAGGTAGAGCACGACGGCGAAGCGCGGGCGGTTGCCGACGAGCAGGCGGCCCTCCCGGTCGTAGATGTTGCCGCGCGGCCCGGGCACGAGGATGCGGCGCTGGTTCTGGACGCGCTCGGAGTCGCGGTGGCGGTCGCGGTTGAACAGCTGCTGGTAGGCGAGGCCGCCGGCGAGGACCAGCAGGAGGAACACGACGACGAAATAGAAGAAGACCACGCGGGGCTGGTAGTTCTTGTGCGACTCCAGCAGGCTGCCGGAGCGGCCGGCGAGGTTCGTGTCGTGCGTGGCCATGGGGCGGGGCCTCAGGCGAGGCTGTCGCGCTCGACGCCGGCGAGCACCAGCGTGCGCGACTGCAGCGCGAAGAACCACGGTGCGACCAACGCGAGACCGACCTGGGAGCAGACCAGGTCGAGGATCAGCCGCGGCCACACGGCGCCCGGGGCCGGCCCGCGCCCGACCAGGGCGAAGGACAGCGCGAGGAACAGGGCGAGGTTGAGGAGCAGCGCGATGACGACCCGCGCGGCGGTTTCCTCGCGGGGCACATGGTCGCGGATGTTGAACACCACGGCATGCGCCGCCCCGAAGAGCAGGGCATGCAGCCCGAAGGGGACGGGGACGCCGGCGTCGCAGAGCAGCCCGGCGAGCACCACGGCGGCGAGGCCGTCGCGGAGCGGCAGCGAGAGCGCGGCGTAGGTGACGAAGAGGCCGCCGACGAAGAGGTATACGTGCCCGTCGAGGACGTGGTTCACCTGCGCGACCACCGCCCAGAGCAGGAGCAGGGTGAGGAAGGTGATGAACGTGCGGCGCATGAAGAAAGGCGAAAAGTGAAGGATGAAGGGTGGAAGTGATCCGGGCGGCAGGCCGGCCCGGCCTGATGCCCGACCAACTACTGCGGGTTCAGCGGCACGAGCACGGTGACCTCGGTGAGCGAGTGGAGGCGCGGGTCCAACTCGACCTCGCCGGTCTTGAACAGCCCGTCGGCGCTCGCCTCGACCCGGGTGACGGTGCCGAGGCCGAGGCCCGGGGGAAAGACGCCGCCGAGGCCCGAGGTGACGAGGCGCTTCGGCATGGTCGAGCTGGCGAACACGTTGAGCGGCACGAACTCGATCACGCCCTTCGGCGTGTCGAAGGCGGGGTTCACGCCGCCCTGGAAGCTGATCGGCTGCGTCTCGCCATCGATCACGGCCGCGAGGCGGACGCCGGGGCTGCTGATGAGCTCGACGACGGAGGTGTAGGCGTAGACCTCGGTGACGCGGCCGACGACGCCGCCGCTGAAGATCACCGGGGCGCCGACCGGGATGCCGTAATTCTTGCCCTTGCGGATGACCAGCCGCTGCCACCAGCCGGAAAAATCCCGCCGCACTACGCGGGCGTACTCGGACCGGTAGTCGGCGTAGGGCGGCATCTTCAGCAGGTCCTCGAGGCGGGCGACCTCGGCCTGCAGGCTGGCGTTCTGCTGCACGGAAAGCTCGTAGGTGGCGGCGAGCCGCGCGAGGTCGCGGCCGGCCTCGATCAGCTCGCTGTTGGTATGGAGGCGGAGCGTCCAGTATTCCTGCAGGTCGCGGGCGTAGGACGCGGCGACGCTGACGGGCGCCTGCAGCTCAAAGAAGCTGGTGCGGGCAAACGTCTTCACCACGACCGGCACGGCCAGCCACGCGAGCACGACGAGGAGAAGCGTCAGGAACGGGCGGGCTTGATCGAAGCGGTTGTGGGGCACTGCGGTAAGTAACAAGGATCAAGGGCCAAGTATCAAGAGGGAGTCTGCCCCTGGCAGGCCTTGTTACTTGGTACTTGCCACTTTCCCCTTCGGCGCGGGGCGCCGTCAGACGTGCTGCATCAGCCAGGCGAGGTCGTTGAGGACGGCGCCGGTGCCGTTGGCCACGGCGGAGAGGGGGTCGTCGGCCACGAGCACCGGGAGGCCGGTCTTCTCGCTGAGCAGCCGGTCGATGCCGCGGATGAGCGCGCCGCCGCCGGCGAGGACGAAACCGCGGTCCACGAGGTCGGCGGACAGCTCGGGCGGGCAGCGCTCGAGCGTCACGCGCACGGCGTCCACGATGGCGGCGATGGTGTCGGACAGGGCCTCGCGGATCTCCTGGGAGGTGACGTGGATGGTCTTGGGCAGGCCGGCCACGGAATCGCGGCCCTTGACCTCCATGGTGAGCTCCTCGTCGAGGGGGTAGGCGGAGCCGACGCGCAGCTTGATTTCCTCCGCGGTGCGCTCACCGATCAGGAGGTTGTAGGCGCGCTTCATGTAGTTGATGATGGCGGCGTCGAGTTCGTCGCCGGCGACGCGGATGGACTTCGAGAAGACGATGCCGTTGAGGGAGATAATGGCGATCTCGGTGGTGCCGCCGCCGATGTCCACGATCATGTTGGCGGCGGGCTCGTCGATCGGCAGGCCGACGCCGATCGCGGCGGCCATGGGCTCGGGAATGGTGATGACGTCGCGGGCGCCGGCGTGGAGCGCGGAGTCCTTCACGGCGCGCTTTTCGACCTCGGTGATGCCGGAGGGGATGGCGATGACGACGCGGGGCGGGGCGCGGAACGAGCCGCTGCTGACCTTGCGGATGAAGTAGCGCAGCATCGCCTCGGTGACGTCGAAGTCGGCGATGACGCCGTCCTTCATCGGGCGGATGGCGGTGATGTTGCCGGGGGTGCGGCCGAGCATCTTCTTGGCCTCGTCGCCGACGGCGCGGACCTTGCGGGTGACGGTGTCGAGCGCGACCACGGAGGGCTCGCGCAGGACGATCCCTTTGTCCTTCACATAAACGAGGGTGTTGGCGGTGCCAAGGTCGATGCCGATGTCGTTGGAGAAGTAACCGAGGAAGTTGGCCATGTTTGCGGGAGGGGTTGGCGCGTTTCCGCCGACGGAAACGAATCGGCGGGCGCCCGGGGTGTCAACGCGGTAAAAACCGCCTCCACCGGGCTTTCCGTCCGTCGCGGGCGCGGGCTTGACGGCGGGGGCGGTTCGCCGCGTCCTGAGGGAGTCCCGACCGCGAACATGCACGGCATTCAATTCATCCAGGATCTGGCGGTGGTGCTCGTCATCGCGGGCGTGGTCGGCTGGGTCTGCCAGCGGCTCGGGTTGTCGGTGATCGTGGGTTTTCTGGCCGCGGGCATGGTGGTCGGCCCGTACACGCCGCCGTTCACGCTGGTGTCGAACGTCGGGCGGATCGAGACGCTGGCCCAGGTCGGGCTGGTGTTCCTGATGTTTGCGATCGGGCTGCGGCTGAGCCTGCGGAAGCTGCGCCGGCTCGGGCTGTCGCTGATGCTGGCGACCTTCGGCGGGGCGACGCTGATGTACTACTTTGCGCGGCTGCTGGGCGCGGCGCTCGGCTGGGGCAGCACGGAGAGCCTGTTCCTGGCGGGCATGCTGATGGTGTCGTCGTCCGCCATCGTCAGCAAGATCCTGCAGGAGACCGGCGAGAACCACGAGCGCGCCGGCCAGCTGGCGATGGGCATGTCGGTGCTCGAGGACGTGGTGGCGATCGTGATGCTGACGCTGCTCAACTCGCTGGTGTCGCTCGGCGGCGCCGGCGGCGGGCGGGCGTCGCTCGGCGAGACACTGGGCCTGCTGGGGGCGTTTGTGGCGCTGGCGGGCGTGGGCGGGCTGCTGCTGGTGCCGTGGCTGCTGCGGCGCATGAGCATCGCGGTGGACGAGGAGCTGCAGACGCTCGGGATCGCGGGGCTGCTCTTCGGGCTGGCGGTGGTGGCGCACTACGCGGGGTATTCGCTGGCGCTGGGGGCGTTTTTGTTCGGCACGATCGTGGCGGAGACGCCGCACCGGCACCAGGTGGAGCGGACGTTCGAGGGGCTGCGCGACGTGTTCAGCGCGGTGTTCTTCGTGGCCATCGGCATGCAGATCGACCTGCACGAGATGGCGGGGTCGGCGGGCCTGATCGCGGGCGTGGCGGGGTTCACGCTGCTGGCGCGCGGGGTGGCCGCCACGACGGCGCTGACGCTGATCGGCATCGCGCCGAAGGATGCGTTGCGCACGGGCATGGCGATCACGCCGATCGGCGAGTTTTCCTTCATCATCGCGCAACTCGGCGTCGGCGCGGCGGTCGTGCCGGCGAAGTTTTACCCGCTGGCGGTCGGGGTGTCGCTGCTGACGACGCTGGTGACGCCGGTGCTGGTGCGGCGGTCCGCGCCGATCGCGGAGGCGCTGCTCGCGCGGCAGCCCCGCTGGCTGGAGGTGGCGCTGCGCTACTACCGCGAACGGCTCGAGCAGGTGCGGGCGCAGGCCGCGCGCAGCCGGTTCTGGCAGCTCAGCCGGAAGCGCATCGCGCAAATCGGCATCGAGGTGCTGCTGGTGAGCGGGCTGCTCGTGTTCTCGGGCCAGCTGCTGGCCGCGGCCGAGGGCTGGCTGGGGCGGGACTGGCTGTTCCCGGACGGGCTCCAGATCGTCTTCTGGGCCGTGCTCTGCCTCGTGCTGCTGGCGCCGCTGGTGGCGATCTGGCGGAACTGCTCGGCGCTCGCCCTGATGGTCGCGCAGATGACGGCGGCGGGCCAGCCGCAGGCGGCGCGGCTGGCGCGGATGGTCGAGACCGTGATCAAGTCGCTCGCCGGGTCGGCGATCTATTTCTGGCTGTTCGCCCTGCTGCCGGTCGAGGGCGTCGCCCGCTGGCTGCTGCTGGCGAGCGGGCTCATCGCGGTGGCCGCGCTGGCGCTGCTCTGGCGGAAGCTGGTCCTCTGGCATAGCAACCTGGAGATCGAGCTGCAGACCCTGATCAGCTCGGGCGAGGGCCGGATGACCGCGACCTCGGCGCCGTGGCTGCTGGCGCACCGCGACTGGGACCTGCACATGGTCGACTGCATGCTGCCGGACCTGGCGGACGCGCAGGGCCGGACGATCGCGGAGCTGGACCTGCGCGCGCAGTTCGGCTGCTCGGTCGTCGGCATCGAGCGGCAGGGCTACATGATCCCGCTGCCGCCGCCCGACGCGGTGCTGTACCCGCGCGACCGCGTGCTGCTGATGGGCACGACGGAGCAGGTGAAGGCGGGCCGGCAGTTCCTTGGCGCGGTGTCGGGCGCGGCAGAATCGCTGTTCGAAGAGGTGCTGATGGAGGCGATGACGGTGCCGGCGGTGAGCCGCGCGGCCGGCCGCACGCTCGCCGAGCTGTCACCGGCCCGCGTGCATGGCGTCCAGATCGCCGGCATCAACCACCAGGCGATGCGGACGCTGAACCCGGGGGCCGACACGCGGCTCCTGGCCGGTGACGAGGTGCTGGTGCTCGGCACGCCGGCGCAGATCCGGGCTTTTCGGATCTGGCTGCGCGAGGCTGCCGGGAGCCCGGCGCCACCCAGAGAATAAAAAAGCGCGCCGGGGAGGGCGCGCTGGAAACTACCGCGGACTTGGCGGCTCAGTTCGAGCCGTTGGTCTTGGTGGGATCGGCCGGCTTCTTGGCCTCGGCGGGCTTGTCTTCCTCGGGGTCTTCCTTGGCGGCCTTCTTGAATTCCTTGATGGACTGGCCGAGCCCGCGGGCCAGGGAGGGCAGCTTCGTGCCGCCGAAGAGCAGCAGGGCGAGCGCCAGGATGATCAGCAGCTCCGAGCCACCGATGCCAAACACGGCGAAATAAGCGGGTAGAGTAGCCATAATGCGCAAGTTATGCCGGGTCCCTAGGCTGTAAAGCGGGAAAGCTCCGGGTCAGAGCTTGCCGGTCGGCATCGGGAAGCCGGCGGGGATCGGCGACATGCCGGGGAGCAGCGGGCGCGGCAGGCCGCTGGTGGCGGCGACCTTCATGAGGTTCTGCGCGTTGTCGATCTGCTCGGCGTCGAAGAAGCCGTGCAGCTGGCGGATGCGCGTCGGGTGGCGCATCTTGCGGAGCGCCTTGGCCTCGATCTGCCGGATGCGCTCGCGGGTGACCTTGAACTGCTTGCCGACCTCCTCGAGCGTGCGGCTGTAGCCGTCCACGAGTCCGAAGCGGAGCGAGAGCACGCGGCGCTCGCGCTCGGTGAGCGAGTCGAGGACGTCGATGATCTTTTCGCGGAGGAGCGAGAACGCCGTCATGTCGTACGGGTTCTCAGCGGACTTGTCCTCGATGAAGTCGCCAAAGCTGGTGTCGTCGCCGTCGCCGACGGGCGACTGGAGCGAGATGGGCTGCTGCGCCATCTTCATGATCTGCTGCACGCGCTCAACGGGGAGGTTCATCTCGTCGGCGACCTCGTCGGGGGTCGGCTCGTGGCCGAACTCCTGCAGGAGCTGCTTCTGCACCTGCATGACCTTGTTGAGGGTCTCGATCATGTGCACCGGGATGCGGATGGTGCGGGCCTGGTCGGCGATCGAGCGGGTGATGGCCTGGCGGATCCACCACGTGGCATAGGTGGAGAACTTGTAGCCGCGGCGGTACTCGAACTTCTCGACGGCCTTCATCAGGCCCATGTTGCCCTCCTGGATCAGGTCGAGGAAGGAGAGGCCGCGGTTGGTGTATTTCTTGGCGATGGAGATGACGAGGCGGAGGTTGGCCTCGACCATCTCGGTCTTGGCCTGGTGCGCTTCGCGGACATGGACGCGGGTCTGCGCGACGACGGCGAGCAGGGCGGCCGGGGCGATGCGCTGGCCGGCCTCGAGCTGCTTGAGGCGGTGGTTGAGGGAGCGGACGTCGAGGGCGGCGTCCTTCTTGGTCTTCGGGTGCTTGGCGCGGTCGAGCTGGGCGTGCAGGGTCTCGATCTCCTCGAGGACGGGGCGGAGCTGCTCGAGGTACTCCTCGTAGACCTTCAGCTTGAAGAAGAACTTGCCGAAATAGGAGCGGAGGACGTTCTCGCGCTTCCGGTGCTTGGCGAGGACCTTCTTCTTGTCGGCCTCGGTGCGGGCCTTGAGCAGTTCCGCCCACGACTCGGCGACGGCCTTTTCCGACTTCTGGGTGTTCTCGACGAGCTTCGGCAGGCCCTTGAAGTAGGCCTCGCGGCTGTCGATCTTCTTGTCGATGACGATGCGGTCGAAGCGTTCCTCGCGGTTGAGGAGCTTGGCGCCGAGGGTGCCGATGTAGCCGCCGACGGCGGCGGCCTCGAAGAGCGCGGTCTGGGCCTTGAGCTCGGCGTTCTCGATGCGCTTGGAGATCTCGACCTCCTGCTCGCGGGTGAGCAGCGGGACCTGGCCCATCTGCTTGAGATACATGCGGACCGGGTCGTCGAGGATGTCGTGCTGCGAGGACCGGCTTTCCTCCTCCTCGGCCTCCTCCATGCGCTGCTTGTAATCGTCGACCTGGTCGGGCTCGAGGATCTCGATCTCGAGATTCTGGAGGATGGAAAGGACGTTATCGATCTCCTCCTGGTTCTCGACGGACTCAGGCAGGGCCTCGTTGATGTCGTCGAACGTCAGGTAGCCCTGCTCCTTCGAGAGGCGGATGAGGTGGCGGATCTTGTCGTTGATGCCGCCCGCGGGGATGTCCGCGCCGGGCGCACCCTCGGGGCCGGCGGGCACCTGCTGGTTCTTGGCGATGACGGCCTCGACGGCTTCGGAATGGGTGTCGGCGGTGGAGGGCTTGGCTTTGCGCGGCATGATTGGTGTGGGTCTCTACTATAACGGCTGAACTGCCACCGCCAAATTGAGCGGCTGGCGGAGCTGGCGTTGGATCTCGGAACGTTCCTTTAAGAGTGAAATTGGGTCAGATTTACTGTCCGCACCGAGGTTGGCTAACGCAAGTTCTATTTGCCGCAGGCGCGGTTCGAGGGCGCGAGCGCGCAGCTGGCGGAGGCCCTCGTTCGCGACCTTGACGGGATCGTCAATGGCGGGGGTATCGAAGAGCAGCGAGGCGGCAAGCGTCTTTTCCTCAGGGGTTTCGAGCAGGCTGTCGAGGTGGCTGCGCCCCGGCCAGGTGTCGTTTTCGAACTCGCCGAGGAAGCGGTTGAGCAGGACGCCGGCGGGGTGGGAGGTGTCGATCCACTCGTGGGGCAGGGCGGCGCTGAGCGGCTTGCCGAGCGACTCGAAATGGAGGCAGAGGAGGAGCAGGTGGTGTTCCGCGCTCTGGCCGGTGTTGGTCGGCGGCTGGGGCGGGGCGGCGGGGTTGGGCGCCGGCCGGGCGGCGGCCTGCCGGCTCTGGCGGGTGACAAAGGTCTGGAAGTCCCGCTGGAGGGCGGCGGGCGAGAGCCGGAGGTGCGTGGCAGCCTCGGCCAGGAACTCCGACCGTGAGACCTCGCCCTCGGCCGCGGCGATCAGCTCGAGAATGGTCTGGGCGGCGCGGGACTTCACCTCGGACGAGGCCGTGGCGGGGTCGGGCAGGACGGTGCGGCAGGCGAACGTCATGGCGGAGCACGCCCCCTTCCGCACCTCCTCGTAGGCGGCGAGGCCGCGCTCGCGGAAGAGCGAGTCGGGGTCATCGCCCTTGGCCAGCACGAGGAACCGGACCTCGAGCCCGGCGCGCAGCGCCATGGGCAGGAAACGCATGGCGGCCTTCTGGCCGGCGCTGTCGCCATCGAGGAAGCACTCGACCTGCGACTGGTAGCGGCGGAGCAGCACGAGCTGCGGCTCGGTGATGGAGGTGCCCTGCGGCGCGATGGCGGACTTGAGCCCTACGCTCCAGCAGCGCAGCGCGTCCAGCTGGCCCTCGACCATCACGAACGGCTGGCCCTCGCCGACGTGGCTGCGGGCGCGGTCGAGGTTGAAGAGCAGGTTGCCCTTGGTGAAAATCGGCGTCTCGGGCGAGTTGACGTATTTCGCCTCGCGCGCCGGGTCGTCCTCGGGGGTGAGGTCGGTCTGCCGGGCGGTGAACGCCACCACGCGGCCCTGGTGGTCGCGGATGGGGATCATCAGCCGCCCACGGAAGCGGGGCTTGAGCGAACCGAGCGCGAGCATCGCGCCGTCGCGGACGAAAAACAGGCCGCACTGCCGGATCGCCTCCTCGGAGAACTTGCGCCGGAGCAGCAGGGCGGCGAGCCCGTCGTCGGCGGGCGCCGCGACCCCGATCTTGAACTCATCGGCCAGCTCCAGCGCGAACTTGCGCGACTCCACCCAGTACTTGCGCATGAAGTCGCCCGCCGGGGTGGCGGCCTTGAACGCCTGGTGGTAGTGCTCGGTCGCCAGCTCGTGGATGTCGAAGATCTCCTGCCGCAGCGAACGCTCCTCGCGGCTGGGGCCGCCGGAGCCGGCCTCGTACTCGATGGGGATGTTAAAGCGCTGCCCGAGCGCCTCCACGGCCTCGGTGAAGCCGAGTTGCTCGGTCTCGCGCACGAAGGAGATGAGGTCGCCCGCCTTGCCGCAGCCGAAGCACTTGTAGAAGCCCTTGTCGGTATCGACGTTGAACGACGGCGTCTTCTCGTTGTGGAACGGGCACAGCCCCTTCAGCCGGCCGCCGCCGGCCTTTTTCAGCGTGACGACCCGGGACACGACATCGGCGAGGTTGACCCGCAGCTTGAGGTCGCGGACGCAGGTGGGCTTGATGACGGGCATGGGGGGCGTCGGCGCGGGTCGCGCGAGAAGAATGCACTTTCAACCCGGACGGGGCACTGTCAAGTTTCGCCCCTCTGTGAGGAAACATTCGCCGCCGCTAGGCCACTCATACACCACCATGCGCACTTCCGCCCTGACCTTGCTTCTCGCCGCCGCCCTGGTGGTCCCGGCTGTCCACGGGGCTCCGGCCTCCGTTCCGCGGACGCCCCCCCACGACCCGGTCTGGCAGGCGCAACTGCCGACATTCGAGGAGCCGGACTACGACCGGGAGGTCGAGTCGCTCATCAAGGCCTTCGAAACCGCGACCGGCAAGAAGCTGGTGCCCGGCCTGAAGAAAAAGGCCGGCCTGAAGATCTACACCGATTCCGGCGCGGGCATGGCCACGCCCGTCCCGCTGGTCCACGCGGTGATCGCGGCGCTCGAGCGCCGCGGCTTCGAGCAGCACAACATCTTCCTCGTCGGGCTGAACCAACTCCGGCTGCGGATGAGCGGCTACCTGCCGTCGCTCGTGACGGGCGAGACCCCGTTCAAGGGCCACCCGATCTTCGTGCTCGAGTCGGGCAAGTTCTACGACCCGGTCTGGTTCTACGACAGCCCGCTCCCGCAGCGCTTCGACCCCATCTTTGCGGAGCAGCAGACGCGGGACTACCCCAACAGCTCGACGAAGGACGAGGACCGCAAGAGCTTCCTCGCCACGCCGCTGTTTCTCGACGCCGACTTCTGGATCAACCTGCCGGTCTACACGGACCACCCGATGCTGGGCGTGAACGGCGCGCTGGTGAACGCCACGCTCTGGAACGCCTCGAACACCGGCCGGTTCTTCCGCTCGCCCGCCAACGCCCCGGCCGCCGTCGCCGAGATGAGCGCGATCCCCGAGCTGCGCCAGACCTGGATGTTCACCCTCGTGAGCCTCGAGCACTACCAGTACATCGGCGGGCCGTACTTCAACTCGCTCTACTCGGCCTCGGAGCCGCTGCTGTGGCTGAGCACGGATCCCGTGCTGCTCGACGCGCTGATGCGCAGCCGGATCAACGGCCTGCGCAAGCAATCCGGCTTCGACCCGATCTCGGAGGAGATCCGCACGCTGGAGTTCGCGGAGACCCTCGGCGTGGGCTCGACCCACATCGCGTCGGCGAAATTTATCCCGGTCACCCAATAAAACCGCTTGTCAGCGCCGCACCGCTGCGCCCAATTCTACGCTGTCATGGTCTCCGCCGCCTATCTTCCCTTCCTGATCCAGGTCGTGCTCGCGGCGGGCATCACCGCCGCGGTGGTCGGCGCCAGCCACCTGTTCGGCCAGCGGTCGCGGGGCGGCAAGATCAAGAACTCGGCCTACGAGTGCGGCATACCGGCCTCCGGCCTCATCCACACGCGCTTCTCGGTGAAGTTTTTCCTCACCGCGCTGCTCTTCATGCTCTTCGACCTGGAGATCGTGATCCTCGTGCCGTGGATGTTCATCTACCGCGAGTTCCTCGCCCACCACATCGCCATCCTGGGGCCGATCCTGTTCTTCCTCGGCGTGCTCGTGCTCGGCCTGGTCTACGAAATCAAGAAGGGCGCCCTGGAGTGGGAGAAGTGAGTCCGGGCAAACGGGTGAAATAAGAAACTTGGGAAAGAAAAAACCCTCCGCTGAACTTCTGACCCGTCCGAAGTTTCTTCTTTCTACTTTTCCGGTGTTTCTTCTTTTCCCCTAGACCATGCGGCTCGACAAAATCATCGCCCGCGGGCGCATCATCGACCTGCGCAGCCTCGACCTCGAGGGCGCGCTGCAGGAACTGCTCGCCGTCTGCGTGGACCGGTTTCCCGACCTCAAGCGCGAGGCGCTGCTGAAGGGCCTGCTCGCCCGCGAGAGCACGATGACCACCTACCTGGGGCTGGGCGTCGCCCTGCCGCACGTCCGTGTCAAGATGCGCCGCCGCTACATCCTCGCGATCGGCCGCAGCCGGGTCGGCATCCGCCACGACGGCGCGGTGGACGACGAGCGCGTCCACCTGATCTTCATGCTGATCGCCGGCGACAAGGCCCGCGACTACCTGCAGGTGCTGGCGTCGATTGCGCGGCAGGTGAAGGAGCAGGAGCTGATCGACAACCTGGTCCACGCGCCCGACCTGGATGCGCTGCACGAGCGGCTGATCGGCGGCTTTGGCGGCATCCGCCCGGTGCTGGCGCAGCAGAACCGCGTCAACCGGCTCATGTTCCGCGAGGCCGGCCGGGTGGCCGAGGGCGCGGGCTGCGGGGCGATCATGATCTTCGGCGACACCTTTGTCGGTGGCATCCAGTCCGGGGCCGTGCCGTTGAAGGCCAAGACCATCCTGGTCACGCGCAACCCGATCGAGCCGAGCGAGGACCAGAAGGGGTTCGCCGAGACGATCCAGGTGCGCTCGTTCTCCAGCCAGCGGCTGGCCCAGCTCCGCAGCGCGATGCTGGTGGCGCTCACACGCGGGATCATCTCCTTCACCGACCGCGTCTGCTGCGTCGGCGGCATGACCGGGAGCAACCAGTTCGACACGCTGGTGGTGGTGGACGTGGAGCGCGAGTTCCAGACGCTGCTCACCGGCCAGACGGCCGACCTGCTGCCCGAGGACGTGAAGCCGGAAGTGCTCGAGCGCGTCATTGCCGTGGCTACCGAGCTCGCGGTCGAGGGCCGCGAGGGGCGCCCCGTCGGCTGCCTCTTCGTGGTGGGTGACGTCGAGAAGGTGGAGACCTTCACCAAGCCGCTCGTGCTGAACCCGTTCTTCGGCTACAAGGAGGAGGACCGCAACATCCTTAACCCGTTCATGGATGAGACGGTTAAGGAGTTTTCCTCCATCGACGGCGCCTTCGTCATCCGCGGGGACGGCGTGGTGGAGTCGGCCGGCAGCCTGATCCAGGCGATCGACAGCGACCATGCGCTCCCGGGCGGCCTCGGCAGCCGGCATGCGGCGGCGGCGGCGATCAGCGTGGCGGCCAACTGCATCGCCATCGTGGTTTCGTCCAGCACCGGCCAGGTGACGCTCTTCCGCCGCGGGGTCATGCTGCCGCTGACGGACAAGCGGCGCTAGGGCGAAGTTTGGGGTTGCACCGGCCCGGCCGGACCTGTGTCCTGACCCTTCAACCTTTCAAAATCATGAACGAAGTCGTCACCCTGGAATGCACTGAGGCCAAGAAAGAGGGCAAGCCCGCCTCCCGTTACCTCACCGTGCGCAACAAAAAGACCGTCACCGAGCGCATCGAGAAGAAGAAGTACAACCCCTTCCTCCGGCGGCACACGCTCCACAAGGAGATCAAGTAAGCGGCCGCCGCGTCTGCCGCGTCGGATTCAAGCCGGGCCATCCGCCCGGCTTTTTCATGCCCGGACCCCGGGGGTCACCGGCGGCCGGAACCGGTCAGGCCGGGACGCCGCTGGGCTTCTTCTCGGTGGCCGGCGTGCCGGCGGCCAGTTGCTGGCGGCGCGCGGCGCGCCAGCTCTCGCGGTGCTTGCGGATCCAGTCGAGCAGGGCGCGCTCGAAGCCGATGTCATAGCCCAGACGCTCGGACTCGAGCCACTTGTGCTTCAGGATCTCCTCCCGCTCAGCCAGGAATTCCTGGTAGAGACTGGACTGTTTGACGAATTCGCGGGTGGCCGCGGGCTCTTGGGCGGTGGAAGTCATGCGGCGGTGCAGCGCAGGCGGACATGAGACCAAGGCGGCGCGGGGTGTCAATGCCCGCAATTTACCGAAATGTCACAACGGCTGGCCGGCCGGCTTGGCGAGCCGGTCGAGCAGCGTCGACGCGATCTCGCGGAAGACTTCCGCCGCCGGGCTCCGGGGCGCGCTCACGACGATGGGCATGCCCGAGTCGCCGCCCTCGCGGATGGCGGGGATGAGCGGCACCTGGCCGAGCAGGGTGGTGCCGAGCCGCTCGGCCGTGAGAATGCCGCCGCCCGAGCCGAACAGGGAATGCTTCTGGCCGGCGGGGTCCAGGAACCAGCTCATGTTTTCCGCCACGCCGAGCAACGGCACGTTTACCTTCTGGAACATCAGGCCGCCCTTGCGTGCGACGTTGGTCGCGGCGGGTTGCGGGGTGGTGACGATCACGGCGCCGTCCAGCGGGAGGGTTTGCACGAGGGAAAGCTGGGCGTCGCCGGTGCCCGGCGGCAGGTCCACGAGGAGCACGTCGAGTTCGCCCCACTTCACGTTTTGGACGAACTGCTGGATCGTCTTCATGATCATGGGGCCGCGCCACACCACGGGGGTGTTATCGTCCACCAGGAAACCCATGCTCATCACCTTCACGCCGTGCCGCTCCATCGGCACCAGCGAGTCGCCATCCACCTCGGGCCGGCCCTGCAGGCCCATCATCAGCGGCACGCTGGGGCCGTAGATGTCGCAGTCCATCAACCCGATGCGGCCCGGCCGGCCCTGCGACTCCCCCAGCTGCGCGAGGGCGCACGCGAGGTTGACCGCGAAGGTGCTCTTGCCGACGCCGCCCTTGCCGGAGGCGATGGCAACCGAGTGCTTGATGCCCTTGGGCGCGCTCGTGCCGGGGGTGCCGGCGGCGCCCGGGGCCGCGGGGGCCTTGGCCGGCGTGACCGCGACGTCGACGACGGTCGCCTTCACCCCGGGAATGGCGCGGAGGCATTTTTCGACCTCGTGCTTCAGGTGGAGGGGGATCTTCGGGTCGCTGCTGGTGAGCGCGAGCGCGACCCGGGCCGTGCCGTCGGCCAGGGACGCGGCGCGCACCAGGCCGAAGGACACGATGTCACGGCTGAAGCCGGGATACTTCACTTGCTTGAGATGTTCTTTGATTTCGTCGGTGGTCACGGCGGGGAAAATGGTGGATGGAAGGGAAATAAAGTTGTTATGCGCGGTCTGCGTGTAAATAGAAATGCCCGGACTTCGCATTCGCACAAGCTGCCTGCCTCTTTTCCCATGCAAAAAATTCTCCGCCTCCTCCTCCTCCTTGCCGCCGCGGCCGCCCCCGCGCTGGCCCAGCGCAACATCGGCGAGGTCACCGTCACCGCCGAGAACAAGACCATCCCGGTCCGCGTCTCGGCCAACACCCCCGAGCTCAACGACCTCGCGCTGCGCGCCTTCAACGTCCACGGCCGCTACCGGCTGACCGCCAGCGGCTACGCCTACGACATCAAGTTTTCCGCCGTCACCGGCACGCAGGTGCGGGTCGACATCACCAAGGGCGCGGCGGGCGCGCCGTTCTCGTCGGACGTGGTGACCGGCCGGAATGAGCGCGACGCCCTGCTGCGCGCGGCGGACGTCGCCGTGACGAAGACGAACGGCCTCGGGCTCAAGGGCTTTTTCACCTCCCGGATCGCGTTCATCGGCGGCGGCGGCAGCCGGCGGGAAATCTACACGAGCGACCTGTTTTTCCGCCAGGTGACGCAGGTCACGCACGACAACGCGCTCGCGCTGTTTCCCCGCTGGTCGCCCGATGGTTCGAAGCTGCTCTACACGAGCTTCTACAAGTCGGGCTTCCCGGACATTTTCCAGATCGACCTCAACAACTACCAGCGCACGACGTTCGTGAGCTTCAAGGGCACTAACGGCAGCGCCCGCTACAGCCCGAACGGCGCGCAGGTCGCCATGGTCCTCAGCGGCGAGGGCACGCCCGAGATCTACATCGCGAACGCCCAGGGCCGCCAGGTCACGCGCAAGACGCGGTCGGACGCGGTCAAGTCCTCGCCCTGCTTCTCGCCGGACGGCTCGCGGCTCGTGTTCGCCATGCAGCCTGGTCCGCAACTCTACGTCATGTCCACCGGGGGCGGCCCCCAGCAGCGGCTCGTCACCGGCTATTCCTACACGGCGGAGCCGGACTGGAGCCGGACCAACCCGAACAAGATTGTCTGCACGGTGCGCAGCGGCTCCTACCAGATCGCCGTCTACGACTTTTCCCGGGGCGGCGCCGAGATCGTTTCCAAGGCGCCGTTTGACGGCATCGAGCCCAGCTGGCTCCCCGACGGGCGGCACGTGGTTTACACCGCACGCGACCGAAACACGAGCGTGCTGTGCATCCTCGACACCGAGACGGGCAAGAGCACGCCGATCAGCCCGCGCAGCTTCGGCCCGGCGATGCAGGGCAATGTCTGGACGCCGTGATTTTGAAAGTTAGGCGGGTCTCTGACCCGCTCTCCGAGACTTAAGGGCGGGTCGAAGACCCCGCCCTACAATCCGCAAAAAAGCCGCGCCTATTTGGGCGCGGCTTTTTGTTGGGCGAATGCTTTCGCGCGAACTTACTTCGTCGCGGCGGCGAAGTTGGCCTCGGCGGCGTCCCAGTTCACCACGTTCCAGAACGCGGCGATGTAGTCGGGGCGGCGGTTCTGGTAGTTGAGGTAGTAGGCGTGCTCCCAGACGTCGAGGCCGAGGACGGGCTGGCCCTCGATGCCGGCGACGGCCTTGCCCATCAGCGGGCTGTCTTGGTTGGCGGTGGAGCCGACGGCGAGCTTCTTGTCCGCGCCGACATAGAGCCAGGCCCAGCCGGAGCCGAAGCGGGTGGCGCCGGCCTTGGCGAAGTCTTCCTTGAACTTGGCGAAGCCACCGAGCTGCGCGTCAATCGCGGCGGCGAGGGCGCCCTTCGGCGCGCCGCCCTTGCCCGGGCCCATGACGGTCCAGAAGAAGGAGTGATTGGAATGGCCGCCGGCGTTGTTGCGGACGCCGCCGCGGATGGCCTCGGGAACTTTGCTGAGGTCGGCGATGAGGGCGTTGACGTCGAGGGCGGCGAGGGTGGCGTGGTCCTTGAGGAGGTTGTTGGCGTTGGTGATGTACGCCTGGTGGTGCTTGCCGTGGTGGATTTCCATCGTCTTCGCATCGATGTGCGGCACGAGGGCGTCGAAGGCGTAGGGGAGTTTCGGAAGTTCGTAGGCCATGGTGATGTTTGGGATTTCGGGTTGAAGGAAAACTCGGACAAGATGCCGGCCCCGGGTGCGCCGTCAACTGCGGGAGACAGTTTCCGATTCAGGAGTAGGTCGGGTTATCCCGGACCCGCGGAGTATGATTCCGCAGAGTCGCTCCGGCGCGCTGGGGATAACGCGCCCGACCTCAATCCTCGGCGCGCTTGAGCTTGAAAAACGCCTGCAACAACTCCCGGCATTCCGGCTCGAGCACGCCGCCGGCGGTCAGCTCCACATGGTGGTTCACGCGCGGAAGGTCGTTGAGGTTCGTGGCGCCGCCGAGGCAGCCCATCTTCGGGTCGGGCACCGCGTAGCAGACGCGCTTGAGGCGGGACATCAGGGTCGCACCCGAGCACATGGGGCAGGGCTCCTTCGTGACGTAGAGCGTGGCGCCCTCCAGCCGCCAGTTGCCGAGCTTCGCGGCGGCCTGGGTGAGCGCGAGAATCTCAGCATGCGCGGTGGGGTCCTGCGCGCCCTCGACGGTGTTGTGCGCCGCGGCCAGGACCTCGCCGCCCAGCTCGATGACGGCGCCGATGGGAACCTCGTCCTGGCGCCAGGCCTCGATGGCCTGGTTGTACGCCAGGCTCATGTAGAAGGCGTCGTCGCGCACCAGCTGCGAGGGGAAGCGCTTGTCGAACGGGCAGGCGGGCGGTGGGGTGGGATCGGCCATGTGGTCGGGTCGGGCGGGTTTTCCGAGGTAAAACCTTGCTTACGCGCGGCCTTTCCGCCTTACAAGGGGCTTTTATTTCCCCGACCAAGCACCGATGACGCAACCCACCCAAGACCACCCCGTTTCCCACCATGGCTGATTCCAACGCGATTGAAGTGGAGGGCAAGGTCGTCACCGTGCTGCCGGGCACGATGTTCAAAGTGCAGCTGTCCAACGGGCACGTCGTGCTCGCGCACATCTCCGGGAAGCTGCGGAAGAATTTCATCAAGATCGCCGCGGGCGACACCGTGAAGATGGAGATGAGCCCCTACGACCTGGAGAAGGCGCGCATCACTTTCCGCGTCAAGGAACAGAACTCCACCTACCGCCCGCCGCCGCGCCGCCGCTTCTGAGCGCCGCCGGCGCCGCCGCGCGCCCTTTTCACGCCATGCGGGTTGATCACAGCCAGGCCGCGCCCGCCTTTGCGAACGACATCGAGGCGTTCCTCGGCTTCCTCGGGCTGGAACGCGGTTTGTCGAAAAACACCCTGTCGGCCTACCGCAGCGACCTCGACCAGGGCGCGGCCTTCCTCGTCCAGCGCGGCGTGGCCGACTGGCGCGGTGTCACCCGGGAGCAGGCCGGCGAGTGGGTGCGCTCGCTGAACGGCCGCGTGTGCTCGCCGGCGAGCCAGGCGCGCAAGCTCACCGCGTTGCGCGGCCTTGCCCGCTTCCTGGTCCGCGAAAAGCTCCGCGCCGACGACTTCACCGAACTGCTCTCCGCGCCGAAGCTCACGCGCCGCATCCCCGGCACGCTGACGGCGGAGGAGGTCGCGCGCCTGCTGGCAGCGCCGGCCGGGGGCGACCCGCGCGCGCTGCGCGACCGGGCGCTGCTCGAGCTGTTCTACTCGAGCGGCCTGCGCGTGTCGGAGTTGGCGGGACTCACGCTGCAGCAGGTGGACCTAGAGCACGGGTACCTGCGCGTCTTCGGCAAGGGCTCGAAGGAGCGCGTGGTCCCGGTCGGCGGCAAGGCCGCCGCCGCGGTCGCGACCTACGTCGTCTCCGGCCGGCCGCACCTCGTCAAGCCGCGCACCGGCAGCCAGCTGTTCCTGAACTCCCGCGGTGCCGCGCTCTCCCGCGTGATGCTGTGGAAGCTCGTGAAAAAGTACGCCGCGCGCGCCGGCCTCACGGCCAACGTGAAGCCCCACGGCCTGCGTCACTCGTTCGCCACGCACCTCCTCACCGGCGGCGCCGACCTCCGCGCCATCCAGGAAATGCTCGGGCACGCGAGCATCTCGACCACGCAGATCTACACGGCGGTCGAGGGCCGGCGCCTGCTGGACCAGCACGCGAAGTTCCACCCGCGGAACCGTTCCTAAGCCGGCGTCGGCGGGCTACTTGACCTTGCCCATGGAGCGGGCCGCGGAGCCCACGCCGTAGAGCAGCAGCAGCGCCCCGACCGGCACGAGCAGCACGCCGATCCCCGGGTCGCCATCGTGGATCACCAACCCGCCGAGGAGAAAACCGGCGGGCAGCAGCACGGAACCCCAGAGCAGGGCGAGCGACGCCTTCTTTTCCAGCTCGAAGCCCTTCACCGCGCGCAGGGTCAGCCCGGCGGCGATGTTGACCAGCGCGAGCAGCGTCCCGTGCGCGTGCGCCAGGGTGAACATCAGCCGGCGCATCTCCCGGTCCACGTCCAGGTACCAGCCGAGCTTGAAGCCGTGCAGCGTCTCGAGCACCACGCCGAGCGCGAGGAAGGCAAACAGGGACCACCAGCCAAAGCGGAGATGTCGGTCGGAAGGATTCATGGAAGGCGTCGCTTGATTTGAGCTGTCAGCATGGGTGCTATTCGGCGAGGTAAACTTTCCGGTGGTTCCGGTGGTCGAGCAGTTGGTCAAACAGGTCCTGGCGGAAGAGGCCGGTCGGCTCGAGCATGGTCTGCGCCCGGTAGCCACCGTGCTGGTCGCGCACCTCGAACCACCATTTCTGGTAGGCGCGGCCGAGCGCCTCCTTCTGCCGGGCGTCGTCCATCGTGTAGTCGAATTCGTAGCCGGAAAAACCCGGCAGGGTCTGCAGCGATTTCCAGGCGGCAAAGCGCACCGCGGCGTAGGGGTCGTTGAGCTCGAACACGAGGTAGGGGTACAGCCAGTCGTGGCCGGAGGCCTGCTGCGCCGGGGCCCAGCCCATGCTCCACGCCACGAGCAGGCGCTGCTCGGCGTCGCCCCGCAGGAGCCACTGCACGCCGGCCGACAGCGCGCGATCGTCGGGCGAGAGCGCCGGGGACGGCTGCCGGTACCACTCCGCCATCTTTTCCGCCGTCCACGCCAGCGGCTGGTCGAGGTGGCAGAGGTTGCACGCGTTGGGACGGCCGAGTTCGATGCTCTCGCGCACCGACGGGGACGAGACCTGGTGGCTGCGGATCGCGCGCAGCAACCCGTAGGTCGTGTGTGGCAGGTGGCAGTTGTAGCAACTGCTCCCGGAGGAATCGATCTTGTGGTGGGTGTGCGCCGTGAGGGCGGCCGCGGCCTGGAACTTGGGATGGCACTGGAGGCACGTCTGGTCGGAGGTCATCCCGGTCTGCAACATCCCCTGTGTGGCCCACGCGGCCAGGCTCGGCGCATCCGTCTTGGTGGGGTGCATCTCGTGGCACGAGAGGCAGGAATACTTGCCGCCCTTGTAGCACGGGGACGCCATCGTGGCGTTCAGCTCGCGGCCGGTGACGCGCACCATGCCGTCGCCCCAGAAGCGCTGCGCCATGAACTCCGGATCCTCCTTCAGCAGGGCCGCGCGTTCCTGCGGGTGATCGAGGCCCTGCGGCTGCACGACCCAGCGCGAGTCCAGCTCCCGCTTGCCCGGCCGGTATTGCGCCCCGGTGTAGCTCCAGGGAACTTCGGCCTCCGGATTCTTGAACGCCCAGATGCTGTGGCACTGGCCGCAGACGAGCGACGAGGCCGGGCCGTCCATCCGTGCCGGGTTCGCGATCGTCCGGTCGGGGCTGCCCGACCAGTGCAGGGCGAAGCGGCGCAGCGGATTGCGGTTCCGCTCGATGTGCTCGCGCCCGCCGCTGTGGCAGGCCTCGCACGCGATCCCGAACTCGCTCACCTGCGAGTCATACCTGCCGGCCGACACAAACCGCGACCGGCCCTGCGTCACGTGGCAGTTGTAGCACGCGGTGTTCCAGTCGTCGCTGCCGTAGACCTGCTTGGGCCCGGGCTCGACCAGGAAGGTCTGCTCCATCGGCGCCCATTTTTTCTCGGCGACGATGTAGGCGAAGGGGAAGTTCTCCAGGGTCCGGCCCTTGCCCGACTCCAGCCAGTAGAGCTGCAGGTTGTGCGAACCGGTCAGCAGCACCACCTCCTGCGGCCGGCCAAAGTCCGCCCCCGCGGTCTTGCTCCGGGCGAAATACGCCGGCCCCTTGCGCTCGACGCGGTACTCGACGCCCTGGTACGTGAGGTCCAGCCCGTCCATGCTTGGGGGAATGTTGGCCAGCGACGCCACCTGCGTCATCGTGCGGTGAAACGAGGCGTGCCAGCTGGCGTAGTTGCCCGGGTGGCAGGAGCGGCACGAGTCCGACGACGCGTATTCGGAGGTCAGGGCCGTGATCGGCCGGTTCTGGGGCGCCTCGTTCTGCCAGCGCGCGCTCAGGACGGTGATGCCGATCATCACGGCCGCCCACGCCACGCCGGCGAGCAGGAGGCGCGCCGACCACCGGGCGGGGTTCTGCCGGGTGCCGGTGGGCGGGGCGGAGGACGGCGGGGTTTCCACTCCGTGCAAGAAACCGTCGTTGCCAGACCGTGCAAAGCCTTTTCCACCCGGATCAGCCGATCCGGCGGCGGGCCGGTGCGCTCAGAGTCCCGTATTGGTCACGAGGTAAACCGCGAAGGTCGCGAGCCAATGCTCGCCCGCGTAGTGGCCGCTGAAGGTCTGGCTCAATCCCGCAACCTCGTGCGCGGCCGCCGCCGTTTCCAGCACCGACCGCCGGGGGTCGGCCGGCACCAGCGCCGACTGCACGCCATGCAGTGTCCAGGCGCGGCTCAGGTTCAGGCCGGCCAGATGAGTGAGGCGCCCGTCAGTGGGATCGTTCACCGCCGCCGGCTGGGCCCAGCGGCCGAGGTTTCCGGCGCGCAGGCCCGGGAGAAATGTGTCGAGCCACGTCGAAAACTCCCGCGCCGGCAGCACGCGCCGCATCAGGTCCGCCTCGTTCAGTCCCGGTGAGAAAAAATCCTCGCCCGACAGCTCGTACTCAACCGGATAGTGGCGGTCGGCGAGGTAGTAATGCCGCGCCCGCGCGGCCAGCGTTTGCTCCAGCCCGGCGTCACCGACGGTTCGCGCGTAGTCGAGGATCTGTGCGAGGGCGAACGCCGTGTTGGCGTGCACGCCCGATCGCACGGGATGCGTGAGCCGCGGCAGGTAGTCGCGGGTCAGCGCCACGAGCCGGTGTTCGAGCGGCGCCAGGTTTTTCGCCCACTGCCGCGCGTCGGCATCCTCCCACGCCGCCAACTCCGCCGCGAGCCGGAGCACCCAGGCCCAGCCGTACATCCGCTCGAATCCCCGGTGCTCGGCCGGTTCGAAATACTCCGCCTCGCTCGCGAGGCTGGCCGCGGTCAGGTGGGCCGACAGCCTCGCGCGCGCCTCCGCCGCGACGGGCAGGCCGGGACAGACTCGCAGCAGCCGCACCAGAAGCCAGTGCCCGTGCACCGCCGAGTGCCAGTCGTAGCAGCCAAAAAAAGCCGGGTGCAGTGCGGCGGGGCTCAGGAGGTCGCCGGGTCCGCGCAGCACGGCAGCGGGCTGGTTGGGATACTCGCGGTCGATGCCCTGCAGCGCCAGCCGGACAAACTCCGCGGCGCGCGGCGGGGTAACGGGGCCCATGCCCGGGTCGGGCGGTCGCGTCGACTTCATGGTGAAACCACAGCGAAAAACCTCCGGTGCGTCGAGCGCGGCGCCCTGGATTCCTACTTGGGCTTGGCGTCCGGGACCACCTCGGGCGTGCCCACCTGCACGTGGCCCTCGGGCATCGCCGTGTTGATCACCACCTCGCGCTCCCGGTCAATCGGCCGGTCGAAATGCGGCGCGCCGGCCGCGAGCAGCTTCTGGTAGATCTCGTTGAGGTCGCGGTTGTCGGGGTCGTCGACGAACATCGTCGTCATCCACGCCATCTGCGGCTTCTGCTTCGGGTCCGGGGTGTAGCGCCACGCCCGGACCTGGATGATGAGTTTTTCCTGCTCCAGGTTTTGCCGCTTCATTTCCGACGCGAGGGAGAAGAAAATCTCATGCAGCGGCCACGCTTCCAGCGGATCGCTGTCCGTCAGGTTGTTGTGCACCTTGCCGCGGTTGTCGTCGGAGTAGGGGTTGGGCAGCCAGCCGCGCCCGTACTCCACCGTGATGACGATCTCCGGCTTCTCGTCCATCCCCGCGGGGCGGAACCCGAGGGTCACCAGCAGCCGGCTCAGATCCTTCGCGATCGCGATGGCGTCCACCGGCTTCACCAGCGGCCGGACCGACGGGTGCGGCGAGACGGCGGCGAGGTGAAAGACAATGGCGTGCCGGGAGGTGTCCACGGCGTAGGCGGGGTCGTGCTTGCGCCGGGCGTTCTCGTCGGTGTCGATCCCGGACCGCACGGCGATGTCCATGCCGTTGGCCTCCGACCCCGCCCGCGCGACGGGGGCGAGGAACAGCACGACCAACAGGATTTGAAACGGGACGAATTTCACAGGGCAGGCACGGTTCCGGTGGCAACCCTATCGGATGCGAAGGGCTTCACGGGTGAAAGGATAAACCCGCGGAGCGAAGCCGGCTGGGGGCGCTCGCGCCGACGGCGGACCATCGTCCACCCGCCCAAGTCCGACGAAGACGTAACCTGGTCAGGGATTCTGCTCCGCCGCGATTTTGTTGACTTTTCCTTCCGTAAACAGGACGTGGAACGTGTATGACGGCAGGTCGGCGGGCTCCATCGAGCCGCCCTGCGGGCCGCCGGTTTGGCCGATGGTTTGTCCGGGACCCTGACCGATCGGGTACACCTTGGCGCCGACCTTGTAGGTGAAGGCCGGTTGCGGTTGGTAGGCTGATTCCTTGGAGAATTTCGCGGTCTGAACCTCACTCGCACTGAGGTTGGGGTAGTAACTCTTGTAGGTCCACAGTTCGCCTTTCTTGCCATCAGGGTCAGTCATGGGCTCGATCAGGCTGGGATGGCCCATTGCGATGTAGACCATGTCGGGCGTGAACCCGACCGCGGGGATACCCTTGGCAATGTAGTTTTTCTCCCACTGCTTCAGCGTCGCGAAGACTGCGGATTTTTCTTTGGTGCGGGCGGCAATGCCGCCATCGGATTCACAACCGGCAACCAGCAGGGTGAGCAGTAGTGCCGCGGCCGTTGGGATGACATGAGGTTTCATGCGGGCGGGAGGTTCAGGATACCGCTATCAGGTGAGGCCGCGGGCGATATTGGGGTAATTTTGCGCCCGCACAAGCGCAGAGGTCCTGCGGCAAGTTTCAGACCTCGCGGAAGACCTCTACCTTGAACTCCGAGACTGCCGCGATGAGCTGGCCGTGCGGGCCGCCGTGGATGCCCTCGGCGCGCTTGGCGGCGAAGGTCGCGTCCATCTGGGCGTCATCCTTGAACTCGAACAGCGCATGGTACTTCGGCAACCGGCTCTTCGGCGCCTCGCCGGTGTTCTTCAAGACCAGGGCGCGCGCCACGCCACCCTTGGCCTTCAGTTCGGCGACGAACGCCCGCGCCAGCGCGAGGCCGGCCTCCTCGCTCACCTCGGGCTTCAGGGAAAACCACACGTGGTAGTGGATCATGGGATGGGCGACTGTTCAGTTGGCCAATTCTGCGTAATCTGTGTCGCGGGTTTCGCGGCTCAGCGCGAGCGCGAGCAGCGTCAGCAGGGCGGCGGCGCTCAGATACCAGCCGACCGCCCGCAGGCCGTGGTGGATGGCCAGCCACGTGGCGACATAGGGCGCGAGCGAGGCGCCGAAAATGCCGGCAAGGTTGAAGCTCACCGATGCCCCCGTGTAGCGCACCGCGACCGGAAACAGCTCGGAGAGCAGCGTGCCCAGCGGCCCGTAGGTCAGGCCCATCAGCGACAGCCCGATGACCAGCGTCAGAACCACGCCCGCCAGCCCGCCGCTGAACAGCGGCCCGAACGCCAGCCCGAACGCGACGATGCCCGCCGTGATCAGCATCAGCACGCGGCGCCGGCCGTGGCGGTCCGCCAGCACTGCGGAGCACGGGATCATCAGCGCGAAGAAACCGACACCGATCAGCTGGATGACGAGGAACTGCCCGCGGCTGTAGCCCAGGTGGGAAGTGCCCCAGCTCAGGCAGAACACGGTCAGGAGGTAGAACAGCACGAAGGTCGCCAGCGCGATCAACGTCCCGAGCACGAGCGCGACCGCGTGGTGCCGGCACACCTCGAGGAACGGCACTGCCACCCGCCGGTTCATGGCGTGCGCGAACACCGGCGTCTCCGTGAGCTTCAGCCGCACATACAGCCCGACGAGCACCAGCACGCTGCTCGCCAGAAAGGGAATCCGCCACCCGAAGCCCAGGAACTGCGCGTCGGTCAGGGTGGCCGACAGCAGCAGAAAGATACCGCCCGAGGTGAGAAAGCCCAGCGGGGCGCCGAGTTGCGGGAACATGCCGTACCACGCGCGCCGGCCGGGTGGGGCGTTCTCGGTCGCCAGCAGCACCGCGCCGCCCCATTCGCCGCCGAGCCCGAGGCCCTGCCCGAGCCGGCAGCAGGCGAGCAGCACCGGCGCCAGCACGCCGATCGCGGCGTAGGTCGGGAGAAGCCCGATCGCCACGGTGGACACGCCCATCGTCAGCAGCGCGGCGACGAGCGTGGCTTTTCGGCCGATGCGGTCGCCGAAATGCCCAAAAACCAGCGAGCCCACGGGCCGCGCGAAGAAGGCGAGGGCGAAGGTCGCCAGGGATTGCAGCACGGCCGCCGCCGGATCCGAGGCGGGGAAAAACTGCGTGGGAAAAACCAGCACCGCCGCCGTCGCAAAGATGTAGAAGTCGAAGAACTCGATCGTGGTGCCTGCGAGGCTCGCCAGCAGCACGCGCCGCGCGGAGTTCGGCGCCGGCGGGTTTTCAGGGGTGGGCGGGCTCATGGCGGGTCCGTGGGGCGGCGGGTTCGGGCGCCGGTTATGAACGGAGCCGGCCGCGCGTCAACGTCGCCGCCCGCTGCCCGGCGGTTCGCTGCCGGGGTGCCACCGGCAGCGATCGCGGCCGGGTTCCCTGACGCCGGGTCTCAATTCGGGTCGAGCTTCATCTTGACTACTTTCCCGTCCTTGAATGTGACCCAGAGGGTGAACGAGGGCAGGTCGGCCAGATCCATGGTGCCTTGCGGTGGGCCGGTGGTGCTGATGCTCGGCCCGCCGTTGCGGGAGGTTCCGAGGGGCTGCCGGCCGCCGGCGCCGTTGCTCTGGAATCGGGACGGCTGGTAGACCGACTCGGTGGTATAGGTGTACTTGAGGGCGTTGGCCTCGACGGTGGGAAAGTAGTTCTTGTACGTCCACAACTCGGCCTTGGTGCCGTCGGGATTCACCACGGGTTCCACCTTGGTCGGATGGCCGACCGCGATGTAGACCATGTCGGGCGTGAACCCGAGCGCGATGACGCTCTTGTCGATGTAGTTCTTTTGCCACGGCTTCAGCGTGGCATAGACGGCGGACTTTTCCTGTTTCCGGGCGGCCAGACCGTCGGTTTCACATCCGGTCACGAGCATCGTGAGCCCGATGGCGACCGCGAAGACAGGGAAGATGGTCTTCATTTTGGTTGGAGACAAAGGATAGCTGCGGAATTGCCGGAAGTCGACCTACTTTGCGGTCGGCGCGGCCGGCGGCACCACCTCGGGCGAGCCGACCTTCACGCGGCCCTCGGGCAGGGCGGTGTTGATCGTGACCTCGTGTTCCACGGCGATGTGCTGGTCGAAATACGGCGCCCCGGTCGCAAGCATCTTGGCGGCGATCGTGTTGAGGTCGCGGTGCTGGGGGTCGTCGACGTACATCGTCGTCATCCACAGCAACTCGGTCTTCTGCTTCGGATCCGGGGGTGGGGGATATTTCCAGGCCCGGACCTGGATGATGAGTTTCTCGTAGCGGGACCGCTGCCGCTTTTCCTCCAGCCCGACATAACTGTCGTGCATCTGCCAGGGAGCGACCGGGTCGCTGTTCGACAGGTTCGTGTGCTGCTTCTGGAGGTCGCCGAAAAGGATATTGTTTGAGTCGAGATACGGGTTGGGAACAAATCCGCGCCCGTATTTCACCGTGATGACCATCTCGGGTTTCTGACCCGGCTGCACGGGGCGGAAGCCCCGGGCCGCGAGTTGGCTGGTCAATTCTTTCGCGATCGCGACCGCATCGACCGGCTTGACGAGCCGCTCCTCGGTTTTTTCCTCCTGCACGCGGGCAAGAAAGTAGACCCGCAGGCGCTGCGCCGGGTCCTTGGCGTAGGCTGGGTCCTGGTCGCGCCGGACCTGCTCGGCGTTGTCGACCCCGGCCCGCACGTTGATGTCCATCCCGACTTCGCTTTGCGCCCGGGCGGGGAGAGTGGCGAGCATCGCGGCCGCCAGAATGACAAGGGGTCGGATTTTCATTGGGGAATGAATTTGGAGATTATTTGACCTTGGGCCCATCGACCACCTGGGGCGTGCCGACGTTGACGTGGCCTTCCGGGAGCGGCTTGTAGACATCGACTTCCTCTTCCTTGATTTCCCGGTCAAAATAGGGCGCCCCTGCCGCCAGCATCTCCGCCGCAATGGTGTTGAGATCCCGATGGTCGGGATCATCGACGATCATGGTCGTGTTCCACAATTGCCTGGCCCTCGCCTTTGGATCGGAGAGATTTTCCCAAGCGGTGAGCTTGATGCAGAGTTTCTCGAACTGCGCTTTCTGCGCCTTCTGTTCAAAGCCGGCCACCGTCTGCCGCGGCGATGAGGTTGTCGCCGGGGTGAGGTTCCGTACGGGCGGCCCCGCAATCCCCGTTTCATGCGCTTGTTCATTGCCGAAGTAGGGATTGCGCAACCATGCCCGCCCATACTGCACCGTGATCAGGATGTCCGGGCTCTGGCCCTTCACCACCGGGCGAAACCCATGCGTGTCGAGCTCGTGGCACACCAGATCCCAAAGTTTCCGCGCCTCGACCGGCTTCACCATCTTCTCCTCCTCGGGGATCAGTTGCACGGCCAGGATCGCGTAGATTTTGCCATGTTTTCCGGCGCCTTCCGGCAGCGGCTTGCCGGCAGGTTTGTCCTTCACCTCGGAGCGCACATTGATTTCCAACTGGTTATCCTGATCGGCCCGCGCCGGGTACGCCATCAGTCCGGCGCACACCGCCGCCAGCATCGCCCGAACGATGAAAATCACGGGTGAGCCACCGAAGGGGAGGTTGGTTGAGCTCATGCGAAGAAATGCAGGCGAATGCGCCGGAAAGGGCAACCCCGGGGAGCGGGAACGCACGGGTGGGTTGGAGGGCGGGTTTTTCCGCTCGTGCGCGCGGCGCGCAGGCGCGCCTTGACTGCCCCGCGGTGGATTCCAGAAAGGGGCATGGCGAACGCGAACGCGGACAAGGCCGGGCCGCCGCCCCGGCAGGTGCCGGGATCCGGCTGGGAATGGCTGGGCGGGGCGCTGCTGGCCGGACTCGCGGTTTTTTTCCTGGCCGCGTCGTGGCGCAAATGGCCGGACCCCCTGATCGACTTTGGCCGCGAGCTTTACCTGCCCTGGCGGATCGCGGGGGGCGCGGTGCTGTACCGCGACGTCGACGATTTTTACGGCCCGCTGTCGCAGTATTTCAATGCCGGCCTGTTCCGGATTTTCGGCCCCGGCCTGATGGTGCTGGTGGCGGCCAACCTCGCCATTTTTGCGGGAATCCTGGCCGCCATCTACGCGCTGTTCCGCCGTGCGTGGGGACCGGGCGCGGCGTGGGTGTCGGCGGCGGTCTTCATCTCGGTCTTCGCCTTCTCGCAGTTCACCGGCATCGGGAATTACAACTACGCCACGCCGTACGCCCATGAGGCGACGCACGGGCTGCTGGTGTGCCTGCTGCTGGTGGCGGTGCTCCCGGGGTGGGTGGAGCAGGCGACGCCGCGGCGGAGTTTTTTTGCCGGCGGGCTGCTCGGCCTCACCGCGGTGCTGAAGCCGGAGATCATGCTGGCCGCGGGCGGGGTCACGCTGGCGGCGTTCGCCGTGCAACGCTGGCAGCGCCGGCCGCTGCGGCCCGCCGCCCTGGGGGCCTGGGTCGCCGGCGCGGTGCTGCCGACCGCGGGATTCGCGGTCTATTTTTCGACGCAGGTGCCGTGGGCCCAGGCGTGGCAGTTCGCCTGTCGCGCGTGGCTGAACGCGGCCACCTCGACGCGTTTCATCGGCGACCCGGTGCAGACGGGTTTTCTTGGTTTTGACCTACCCTGGCCGCACCTGCGCGAGCACGCCGGCGCCTCGTTGCTGGCGTTGCTCATCATCGCGTTGATCGGCTTTACCGCGAGGCTGGCCGACCGGTCGGGGCACGGCTGGCGGCGTTATTTTCTGCCGGCCGTGGTGGTCGCCGGAACGGCGCTGCTGGCTTGGACGAGGATTCCGTGGCCGGAGAGCGGACGCTGCCTGCTCGGGCTCGCGCTGGTTTACGTCTTCCTTTGCGTCGCGAACCTGGTTGGCAAACCGGCGCCGGGGTCGAACCCGTCCGTGCCGGTCCTGCGCCTGTTGCTCGCGGTGCTCGCGTCTGCGCTGCTGGGGCGGATGCTGCTGAACGGCCGGATCTACCAGTTCGGCTTTTACCAGGCGGCGCTCGCGGCGCTGCTCGTGCCCGCCGTGCTGATCGGCGAACTGCCGGCGCGGCTCGGCGTCGGCCGGTGGGGCCGGACGGTGGCGGTGGCGGGTTGCCTCGGCCTGCTCGTGCCGGGCGTCGTGCTGCTGGCCGGCCAGTCCCGGCAGTGGCTGCGTCTGAAGACCCATCCCATCGGGGAGGGCCGGGACCGGTTCTACACGCTGCCGCCGCAGCTGGATCCGATCGGCGAAATTGTCGGCGGCGCCAGCACCTGGCTCCGTACCACGGCCGGCCCGGGCCAGACGCTCCTCGTGCTGCCCGAAGGCGAAATGATCAACTACCTCGCCCGCCAGCCGAGCCCGGTGGCGCCGTTTTTCTTCTTTTCCGCCGCCACCAGCGGGGACCGCGAGGCGGCCATCGTCCGCGACCTCAAAAAACATCCGCCGGACTGGGTCGCACTCGTGAGCCGTGATCTGCGCGAGTACGGCGTGCAGCGCTACGGCGAACGTCCGGACCAGGGCGGCCAGATCCTCGACTGGGCGGGGGATCGCTACGAAGTCGCCGCCACCTTTGGCGGCGATCCGCTGGATTTCCGGCAGCGCGGCGCGATGCTTCTCCAGCGCAAGCGCTGAGGCCGCGACGCCCGCCCCGGCAGGGCGCGGCGTCATGCTTAGGTTCGACACCGCGAAAATCCCCGCCCAGCTTTCCCGGACTTTCCCCATGCACAAAGGTCGACTCGAGGCGTTCAGCGACGGCGTGCTCGCCATCATCATCACCATCATGGTGCTCGAGATGAAGGTGCCGCACGGGGCGGAACTGGCGGCGCTGCTGCCGGTCCTGCCGGTTTTCCTGAGCTACGTGCTGAGCTTCGTCTACGTCGGCATCTACTGGAGCAACCACCATCACCTTTTCCAGGCGGTGAAGCACGTCAACGGCGCCGTCCTGTGGGCGAACCTGCACCTGCTCTTCTGGCTCTCGCTTTTCCCGTTCGTCACGCACTGGCTGGGGGAAACCCATTTCGCCACCCTGGCGGTCGCGGTTTACGGCGGCGTGCTGATCATGGCGGCAATCGCCTATTTCATCCTCACCCGCGTCCTGCTGGCCGGCCACGGGCCCGACTCGACCCTGGCCCGCGCCATCGGCGCCGATACCAAGGGGCGGATCTCCGTCGTGATCTACGCGGCCGGCATCGGCCTGGCGTTTGCCAGCACCTGGCTCGGCATCGCGCTCTACGCGGCGGTTGCGGTCATCTGGCTGATCCCGGACCGGCGGATCGAGAAAACCCTCGCCAGCTGACGCGCCGCGCCATCCCGCAAACGGGAGGTGCAAATCGGTCGCCGGCGCATCTAGGCTGGAATGGTGATTTCCACGTTCACCTTGCTCGCGCTGGCGGTTGGGTCGCTCTGGCTCGGCGGCGACGACCGGGCGCCGGCGCTGCGCCGGAACCTCTGGCTGCTGTTCCTGGGTGCGGCGCTGGCGGCTGCGCTGTTTTTCGGCATCGTGCGGCCGGTGGGGCTGGTCTCGATCGCCGCCGTCGCGGCGGCGGCGTATGGGTTTTCGCGCCCGTCGGCCGCGGGCTGGCAAAAGCTGGCCGCCGGGGTCGCCCTCGTTGCCCTCGCCGCGGGGCTGATGCTGCACCGGCTGCCGGGGTTCAACAACCCGCGCGTGATCGATGCCGTCCGGTTCACGGCGGACGCGATCCCGTTCACGCTTTACCTCAATTTCGACAAGGTGCTTGTCGGCCTCTTCGTGCTGGGCTGGTGCCACGCGCGGATCAGCCGCAGCGCGGAGTGGCGGGCGATGCTGGCGGTCGCCGCCCCGCGGTCGGCGGGCCTGCTGGCGCTGATCCTGATGCTCTCGGTCGCGGCCGGTTACGTGCGGTTCGCCCCGAAACTCCCGGCGGAAACCTGGCTCTGGCTGGGCGTAAACCTCGGTTTCACCTGCATGGCGGAGGAGGCGATCTTCCGCGGCTTCGTCCAAAAGCAGCTCGCGCAGGCGTGGCAGCGCGTGGCGGGCGGGCGCTGGCTGGCGCTGGGCATGGCCGCCGGGCTGTTCGGCCTCGCGCACGCGGCGGGCGGCCCCACCTACGTCGCGTTGGCGGCCGTCGCCGGCGCCGGGTACGGCTGGATCTACCAGAAAACGTCGCGGATCGAGGCGAGCATCCTCACGCACTTTGCGCTGAACACCGTGCATTTCCTCTGCTTCACCTATCCGGCGTTGCAGCGGTGAGGGATTGATTCAGCCCGACCAGACCTGGGCGACGGGATCCGTCAATAGGAGAGCGTCGAATCGGCGTTGTCCCTGGCCTTGTCGGCGAAGGCCTTGGCTTCCGCGGCGGTGGCGAACGTGGAGATTTTTCCATCGATCATCACGGTGAACGTGCCGTCAGCCCGCTGGCCCATCATGATGCTGGGACCCGGCTTGCCCGATGCGCGCCACTTGTCCACGGCGGCCTTTTTCGCGGCCGCGGCGCGTTCCCGATCTGCGGCCCCGGCCGCCCAGGCGGCGGCCGCCGCCTTGCGGTCCTGTTCATCCTTGGTCGCGGCGGCCTTCGCGTTCTCCTCCGCGTCGGCCTTGGCTTTCTCCTCGGAAGTCTGCTTTTCGAGTTCCCGGGCCTTGGCGTCCTCCGCGGCTTTCCTCGCCGCCTGGGCGTTGGCGCCATCGGGATTCTTGGCAATGTCTGCGGCGATGGCCGCATCGTTTTCGGCCTTCCGCGCCGCGGTCTCGCGGGCGAGCTGCTCACGCAGGGCCTTGGCCTGGGCGTTTTCCGTCGGCTTGACGGACGGACCTGACGCGGCGGTCTCTTCCGTCGTTTGCGCCCACGTCACTGGCGCGATGGCTAACCCAAGAATCAAACACGCGAGAGACGTTTGCTTCATGGGCCAAGCCTAGGTGTTGTCGTCGCTGCGGCAAGCCTCGAAGAAATTACCCGGTCTCGTTTCGTCTGGCGACCAGCGCACGGCGAGCATCCTCACGCACTTCGCGCTGAACACCGTGCATTTCCTCTGCTTCACCTACCCGGCGTTGCAGCGGTGAGCCGCCGCCGCGCGGGCGGCGACGGCGCGGCGCAACCCGCGCGTGATTGCGTTGGCTCGCGTTGCCACCTAGAATGCGACCCATGAAACACCTCTTTGCCGCTGGTCTTGGATTGGTCCTCGCGGCCTCCGCCGCCGCCCAGGCCGCACCGCCGCCCCCGCCGGCTGATCCCATCCAGGTGCTGGTGGGCCGGCTCGACCTCGAGCGCTACAAGGCCACGATCAAGGGCCTGACGCAGTTCGGCGACCGGCGCCAGGGCACCGACCGCAACCGCGCGGCGACCGACTGGATCGAGGCGCAACTCAGGAGCTACGGCTACACCAACACCGCCCGGCTCAAGTATGACTTTTTCCCGACCGATCCCCGCAAGCCGAGCGGGCCGGCCATCGCCAACCGGCCCGACGCCGCGCAGGGCGGGGGACGCTACCGCGGGCTCCGGGGCCCCACCGGCGTGAACACCGACCCGCTCCGCCAGCCCGACGTGAAGCTCCGCGCGCTCAACGCCCAGCCGGGCGACGTGGGCCCGCGCGAGGAGGTTTACTGCACCAAGGTCGGCACCACGCATCCCGAGGAGATGTACATCATCGGCGCACACGTGGACGGCCACGGGTGGGGCGAGGCCGCCAACGACGACGGCTCCGGCACCGCGCTCGTCATGGAGCTGGCGCGGATCATGGCGTCGCCCGACGTGAAGACCGAGCGGTCGATCCGCTTCGTGATTTGGAACAACGAGGAGACCGGGCTCAACGGCGCCTACGCCTACGTCGCCCAGCGCGCGGCGCTCCAGGGCAAGGAGGACCCAGTGGGCTCCGGCCGGTATCCGGAGCCCCGGTGGCTCGGCATGATCCAGCACGACATGATGCTGTTCGACCACGGCATGCCGCGCGCGGACGGGACCGTCGCGAAGGCGCAGCGGCCCGAGGCGGACGTGAACATCGAGTTTCAATCGACCGCCAAGTTTGCCGCCGGCGCGCAGCAGCTCGCGTGGGCGTTCGCCGCCGCCAACGAGGCCTACGCCACCGATTATCCCGCCGCCGTCGGCCAGCACATGACCAACACCGACAGCACGCCCTTCATGAACCTCGTGCCCGCCATCAGCCTGCGCGAGAACGAGCGCGGCCGCGAGATCGGCGCGGGCTGGGACCCGCACTGGCACCAGCCGACGGATCGGTACGCCACCTTCAGCGACCAGGATTTCCGCCTCGGCCTGAACGCCGCCCAGACCTCGCTCGGTGCGATCGCCCGGCTGACCGGGGCCACGCTGGTCAAATAGCGGCCGCACGGAGGCTTCCTCCGGGCAGGTCGGCTAGGGTTTGACCCCATACCGACCCGCGGCGCTTCGGGCTATCGTGAGGCATGCCCCTCATTAACGTAGTCCTCACCCTGATCGTGGTCGGTGTCGTCCTCTGGCTGATCAACACCTACATTCCGATGCAGTCGACGATCAAGACGATCCTCAACGCGGTCGTCGTGATCGTGGTCGTCCTGTGGCTCCTCTATGGTTTTGGCGTCATCAGCCACTCCGGCGACATCCACCTGCCGGTGGTGAAGTAGGCCGCGGGCCGGAAAACCGGCCGCTCACCCGGCCGCCGCTGCCACGCAGCAATGTCACCTAATAGATGACATTGGATTGGGCGCGCGGGCGAAACTCACCTTGCCAGGTTTGGCGCGGATCCGTAGCCATGGGCGAACGCGACCGCCCGCGGACCTTGATGCCACCGAGCCCGGAAACCACCCAGCCAGCCGTGAGCGGGGCCCCGCTTGTTCGCGTCCGCTGGCCGTGGCTGCCCGCCGCTGTTGCTGCGCTCGTGGTCGTGCTGACCTGGCAAGCGGCGCTGGTCACGCCGCACCTCGCCACCGCGCTGGGACTGGGCCCGTCCGGTGCTTTCCTCGATCTACAGGGACTCCTGGCGGCGAACGAGGCGGCTGGCCGCGGCCTGGATCCTTATGCGCTGAACCCCCTCGATCCGTACCAGCGTCCGCTGCTCTATTCGACGTGGTGGCTCTGGCCCGGGCACCCGGGACTGACGCGCGCCGACACCGGCCGGCTGGGCTATGCGCTGGTGGCGGCGACACTGGCCGCCGCCCTCTTGATTTGGCGGGTGCGCAGCTGGCGCGAGGCGATCATCTGCATCGCGGTCCTTGCCTCTCCCGCGTGGCTCCTCGCGGTTTACCGCGCCAACAACGACCTGGTGATTTTCGTCCTGCTCGCGCTGGCGGTGTGGATGCTGCAGCGCGCCGGCCAAGTGTGGCGGACGATCGGCGCGGCCCTCACCGGTGCGATGGTGATTTTAAAATATTATCCCGCGGCCGCCGTGATCGGCCTGCTCCGGGCCCCGCGCCGGCGCGAGTTGCTGGCCCTGTTTGCGCTCGTGGCCGGGATCATCGCGGTGGGCTGGCCGAGCCTCGTGCCCGCCTTCGAGGCGATCAGCCGCTACGGCTTCGTCGTCACCGCGTCGGTGGGGCTGCAGGCCTTCGGGATCAAGGTGCTGGGTGAGTCGGTTGTGCCCTGGCTGCCGGCGGCGGCCGGGTGGATCGCGGGCCTCGCGAGTCTTTTCGGGGGATATCTGCTGGCGGGCGGAAGCGGCGCCGCGCGCTCGCCCGGAAGCGAAGACCGGTTCATGGCCGCGGCGGTCGCCGGCGCGGTCATGCTCGGCTGCTTCGTCATCGGCACGTCCTACAACTACAAGCTCGTGTTCCTCTGGGCGCTGGTGCCCTGGGTGTTGCGCGATGCGCCCGAAGCCCTCGGCCGGAACCAGGCGCGGGCGCTGCTCGCGCTCCTGCTCGCCGACTGCTGGGCCGGCGGGCTGGCGATGGCGGCGCTGAACACGCTCGGCCCGCATCTGACACGCGCCGGGCGGGCGCACGCGCTGACGTTTTTCCACGGCGTCACGATTCTCGTCCAGCTGGGTTACTGGGTGCTGATGGGCGTCTGCCTCCGGCTCGCGCTCGACTGGAGCCGGCGGCAGCTCGCGCGGCTGGCGTCGGCGCCGTGATCCGGACTTCGCCGCGAGAGGGAGAAAGCCGCAATGTCACTTAATAGGTGACATTGGTCCGGGCGCCGCGACGGGAGAGAAACGTCAGGGGCTGAGCGCGGGGACAGGTGTCTGCGGTGTCTTGCCCGGCCGGAGCGCCAGGTTGTTGGTCATCACGTAGGTGATCATCGCGGCCATCAGGAAGACGAAGGCGATCCAGAAAAACAGGCTGTGATGCATGCGCTTCCAGTAGGGGCCGTGCGGCGGGTGCTCGGCGGCGTGGGCGCCGCCGTGCTGCTGGAACTTGGTTTCGTTCATGGACGAAGGCATGGACACCGGCCGGCCCCCGGGGTCTCCGGGTATTTTGCCCCCATGCCCCGACCTCTCCTCCAATGCGGCTGCGGGCCCTTCGGAGTGGGGTTGAGGTTGTGTATTCGGGCTGGGGGGGCGTAAGTGGGGCGAGCGGCCTCCGCTCCCCGATGAACTCCCGCGACTTTGTGGCCAGGAACAGCGAGTTCTACGATGCCTTCTGGGCCCTGACCTACCTGACGCGGCCGGAACGCTTCAATACCTGGCCGATGATTTCCGCCCTGCTGCCCGCGGCATCCGCGCGCTTGGAAATCGGTCCGGGCCTGCGCCCGCGGCTGCCGGTCGCCGGCACGCATTTCCTCGACCTGAGTCCGCTCGTCATCCGGCGGTTGAATGCCCGCGGCGGGCTCGCCCGGCATGGTGAAATCACCGCGCCTCCCTATGCCGATGGCCAATTCGATCTCGTGACCGTGTTCGATGTGATTGAGCACGTCGTGGATGACCGGCGCGTCTTTACCGAGTTGACCCGGGTGCTGAAGCCGGGCGGCCGCCTGATCTTTTCCGTGCCGCTGCACGCCGCCCACTGGACGGCGTTTGATGACTGCGTCGGGCACGTCCGCCGCTACGAGCCGGGGGCGCTGCGGGAGTTGATCGCCAGCCACGGGCTGGTCGTGGAAAGGAGCGCCGTGTTCGGGATGCAATCCAACAATCCGCGGCTGCTGGACCATTCGGCCCGCTGGCTCACCCAGCATCGCACTGCGGCCGTCCGCCTCTACAACTGGCTGCTGTTCCCGCTCGGCCTGCTGCTCCAGCAGCGGTTGAAATTCACGGAGGGCCTGATGGATTTGGCCGGGATCCACGAGGTCCTCCTGGTTTGCCGGCGCGCGGCGCCGGCCGCGGACGCGACCTGAGCCGCCTCCCGCCGTTTCTTCCTTCGCCTTTTGGCCGGGTTCGCTTAGCAACACCGCCATGAACGACATCACGGAACTCTCTCGCCTGGCCTCGCCCGCCCCCCGGCCCCAGGCGCTCGCCTGGGACGGCTCGACCCTCTGGATGGGCTCGCTCATCACGCAGCGCCTCTACGCCATCGATCCCGCCACTTGGACGGTCAAGTGGGACACCGCCGCCCCGGGCAAGCCGTGGGGCATGACCTTCGCCGGCGCCGAGCTGCGCGTGGTCAGCGGTGAGACCGAGGAAGACCACCGCATCATCCGCCGCTGTGTGCCGTGGCACGGGTTCGACCCGGTCTTCGGGCTGCCCTGCCCGGACGACAGCGGCTCGCAGCTCGGCTGGGACGGCGCGCGGCTCCATCTCAGCCAGTGGTATCCGAAAAAGGTGCTGACACTCGGCGCGGAGGGCGAGGTCGAGCGCGTGATCAAGGTGCCGCATGGCATCTGCGGGCAGGTGTTCGTCGGCGGCCTGATCTACCTCATCACCACCGACGCGGAGGAAACGGACAACTACTGGCTCACGCGCGTGGACCCGCGCCTGTCGGCGCCGAAGATCGAGGACCTCGTGCGCATTCCGTTCCCGGCGCGGGCGCTGGCGTTCGACGGCACGAAGTTCTGGACCAACCACCGGGCCAAGGACCAGATCGTGTCGTTCGCCCGGCCGGATTGAGCCAGCCCGGTGTTGCGCGGCGGCGGCGAACGCTGCAAGGTGCCGGCCATGCGACGCCCGCTTGCCTGGCTCTCCATCTTGTTACTCGGCGCCTTGCCGACCGCCTTGATGGCGGCCGACCGGACCGACCACATCGACAATACCGTCCACCTGCTGCCCGCGATCCCGGGCGACCTGGAGATGCTCGAGGGCAAGCTGGCGGAGTTCGAGCGCCGCAGCGGGATCAGGGTCCTCGTGGAGTTTCATGAGCGCTCCCCGAGCGCCCGGGAGGACGAGGTGCCCGGGGCCTACATGCACGCCCTCGCCGGGCGGCTGGGGGTGGGGCAGCGCGGCGTGCTCATCGTTTATTTTGCCGAGGAATCCGACTGGCGGGTCTGGATCGGCGACGACCTCGCGCCGCGCTTTGCCGGGAAACCCGGCACCGTGCAGGCGCTGACCGCGAGCGGGGCGATCCACGACGCCAAGGAGGCCATGCTGGCCGTCGCGCACGACCGGGCCGAGGCGGGCTTTGCGGCGCTGCGCAAAAACCTGCCCGGCGACGCGGAGCCGCCGCGGGACCTGCAGCTGCGCCTGCAAACCGAGGCCCTGATCGACGCCCTGATCGCCAAGCTCGGGCCGAAGTGATCAGCCCACCCAGGCGCGGGCGTTGGAGAAGAGCTTCATCCAGGGCGAATCCTCCGGCCAGTCGGCGGGATGCCAGCTGAAGGCCTGGGTCCGGAAGACCCGTTGCGTGCGAATCTGCCCATTGGGCACCCGAATCGCACGGCCTTCGGCCTCGCCACATTGTGGCTCACCATCTTCGCGCTGCCGCGCTACGTCGGGATGCGGCGTCAGGATCGTCGCCCGACTGGACGCCTCATTTCTTCTTTTCGGAGAATTGCCGGTTCAGCCATCTCATGGGCAGGTCGACATTGAAATAGAGCGTGAGCTCGTCGCCGGACTTGCGTTCCTTGACCTGCATTTTGTCAAACTCACTGCCGCCGTGCCCGACCAGGGATTGGTTCGTTACCTCCATGCCGAGGACGCCCAGCACCGCATATTCTTCCGCTACGGTGATTACTTGGTAGGCGGTCGCAAAATCCCGCCCGTCGCCGCTGCGCAGGATGGAGTCGACGAGGCTTATCCACTGCCGGCGGGTTTTTTCGGCGTTGGGAATGTCACCCGCGCCCCGGTAGGCCGTCGCCAAGACGACCAACAGGCCAATGTCGTACTTGGACGACTCGAGCCCTTTCCTGGCCTCGGCGATCGCGCCGGCAAAGTCCCCCTTTTTCAGCAATTCCCCGGCGTTCTTCCGGCAATCGCTGGCTTTGGTTTCATACGGATTATACTCGGCGGAAGCTGCATAGGCCAGGCGCTGTTCGGTCGCAGCTTTGGCGCGCGCATCCCGATCAGAGCTGGCGGACGCCGCATCCTCGGCCAGCAACGGACTCACCAGCAGCACGCCGAGCAGGAAAAAAGAGAGCAACGATTTCTTCATATCGGACGGGGGTCGGGGTTCCGATTGAGTATCAGTCCAAACGCGCCAAGGCGAGCCTTGGGGATCAGCCCACCCAGGCGCGGGCGTTGGAGAAGAGCTTCATCCAGGGCGAATCCTCCGGCCAGTCGGCGGGCGGCCAGCTCACGGCCTGTTGCGTGTCCACTCCCACACTGGGCCGTCGGTCGGGTGCTGGATGGTACCGAGCAACTGGAAGCCGAGCTTGCGCAGGATCGCGGTCGAGGCGCCCTCTTCCGGCAGGGTCTGGGCGACCACGGTCAGTGCGGGGTCGGTTTGCCACGCCAGCTCCATCATCATCCGCGCCATCTGCGTGGCCACCCCGCGGCCTTCGCATTCCGGAAAAGTATTGTAGGCGATCTCTACCCGGCCCCCGGCTGGCGGAGTCTTGAACGCGCAGAACCCAACGGCTTTCCCGGCTTCCCGTGCGACATAGCCGATCCACGGCGGGACAAATCCCGTGAGCGCGTACATCTCGCGGGTCGCGGCCGACGCCTCGGGCGCCACCTGCGAAAAATCGAACCCGGCCAGGTCGACGCTCGCGTCGGCCTTGATCTCGATGAGGTTCATGCCGGCTCCGGAGAAGGGGATTCAACCCACCCAGGCGCGGGCGTTGTAGAAGAGCTTCATCCAGGGCGAATCCTCGGGCCAGTCGGCGGGATGCCAGCTGAAGGCCTGGGTGCGGAAGACGCGTTCGGGGTGGGGCATCAGGATTGTCACACGGCCGGTGGTCGTGGTGAACGCGGTCATGCCGAGCGGCGAGCCGTTCGGGTTGAGCGGATACTGCTCCGTGTAGACTGGATCCTCCGTCGCTCGTTGAGCCAGGGAGGACTGCGCAAGCGCGAGCGCTTGCTTGTTGTTGACGAAGCGGGCGGCGACGAGCCCGGACGCGGAGCACTTCGCCGCGGCGTCGGCGCCCGCAAACTCGGCGTAGCCCTCGCCGTGGGCGGTGACGATCGGGATGACGCTGCCCTCCATGCCATTGAAGAGGATGCTGGGCGTCTTCTCGATCTTCACCGACACGAGCCGGCCCTCGTAGCGCTCGGACTGGTTCTGCACGAAGCGCGGCCAGAGTTCGGCGCCGGGGATGATCGACTTCAGGTTGCTCATCATCTGGCAGCCGTTGCAGACGCCGAGCGCAAAGGTGTCCACCCGCTGGAAGAACGCGCTGAACTCCGCGAGCGCATTCTCGTGGAACAGCACGCTCTTGGCCCAGCCCTCGCCGGCCCCGAGCACGTCGCCGTAGCTGAACCCGCCGCACGCGGCGAGGCCGCGGAAATCCCGGAGCGAGACGCGCCCGCTGAGGAGGTCCGTCATGTGGACGTCGACCGCCTTGAAGCCGGCGCGGGTGAACGCGGCGGCCATCTCGACCTCGCCGTTCACACCCTGCTCGCGCAGGATCGCGACCGTGGGCTTGGCCCGCATCGCGAAGGGCGCCGCGGTCACGAACGGGTCGGCGCTCCGCCGCTCCGGCGGCGCGGCCGCCGTGGCCAGGTCGAAGGTGATGAGCGGCGTGATCCCGGGATCGGAGGCATCCAGCTTCAGCTGGTATTCGGACTCGGCGCAGGCCGGGTTGTCGCGGAGCACGGCGATGCGGCGGGTGACGTCGGACCAGAGCGCGCGGAGGGCGGTCAGGTTCTCGTTGAAGATCTCCTGGCCGGCGCGCCGGATGCGCAGCGCGTGGTGGGGGTTGAGCGTGCCAAGGCGCGTGGTGCAGGTCTTGAACCCGTGTTTCCGCAGGAGGAGGTGGACGTCGTCGAGATCCGCCTCGCGGATCTGGATGACGGCGCCAAGTTCCTCGCTGAAGAGCGCCGAGAAGGCGTTGTGGCCGGCGGGAATCTCGAGGTCCACGCCCACATGCCCGGCGAAGGCCATTTCGACCGCGGTCGCCAGCAGGCCGCCGTCGGAGCGGTCGTGGTAGGCGAGGAGCTTATGTTCCCGGCCGAGCTGCTGGATGACGTTCCAGAAATTCTTCAGGTCGGGGGCGCTGTCCACGTCGGGCGGGTCGTCGCCGGTCTGGGAAACCACCTGCGCGAGGATCGAGCCGCCGAGGCGGTTCTTCCCGCGGCCGAGGTCGATCAGCAGCAGCACGGAGTCCGCGACCGGCTGCAGCTGCGGGGTGAGCGAGAGCCGGATGTCGGCGACCGGCGCGAAGGCGGAGACGACGAGCGAGATCGGCGCGGTGATGCGCTTGTCCTCGCCCGAGTCCGCATCCTTCCACGCGGTGCTCATGCTCATCGAGTCCTTGCCGACGGGGATCGTGATGCCGAGGGCCGGGCAGAGCTCCATCCCCACGGCGCGCACGGCGGCGTAGAGGTCGGCACCGTCGCCGGGGAGCGCGGGCGCGGCCATCCAGTTGGCGGAGAGGTTGACCTTGCCCAGTTCGCCGACCTGCGCGGCGGCGAGGTTGGTGAGCGCCTCGCCCACGGCGAGCCGGGCGGAGGCGGCGGCGGAGTTGACGGCGACGGGGGTGCGCTCGCCCATCGCCATGGCCTCGCCGGTGTAGACATCGAAGGCGGCGGCGGTGACGGCGCAGTCGGCGACGGGCACCTGCCACGGACCGACCATCTGGTCGCGGCAGATGAGCCCGCCGAGCGTGCGGTCGCCGATGGAGATGAGGAACGTCTTGTCGGCCACGGTCGGGTGGGCGAGGACGCGGCGGACGGCGTCCGCCAGTGACAAGTTGCCCAGGGCCAAGGGAACCAGGGGCCGGGTGAGCGTGGTGTCCGCGCGGTGCATCCGGGGCGGCTTGCCGAGCAGCACCTCGAGCGGGAGGTCGATCGGCGTGTTCTGGAAATGCGAGTCCTCGAGGACGAGCTGCTTCTGCGCGGTGGCCTCGCCGACGACGGCGAACGGGCAGCGCTCGCGCTCGCAGAGCTGCCGGAACACGGCGAGCCGCGCGGCGGGGACGGCGATCACGTAGCGCTCCTGCGACTCGTTGCACCAGATCTCGAGCGGGCTCATGCCGGGCTCAATGCTCGGCACGGCGCGGAGCTGGAAGCGCCCGCCGCGGCCGGCGTCGTTGACGAGCTCGGGCAGGGCGTTGGAGATGCCGCCGGCGCCGACGTCGTGGATGAACGCGATGGGGTTCCCGTCGCCGAGGGCCCAGCAGCGGTCGATGACCTCCTGGCAGCGGCGCTCCATCTCGGCGTTGTCGCGCTGCACGCTGGCGAAATCAAGGTCCTCCTGGCCGGAGCCGCTGGCCATCGAGCTGGCCGCGCCGCCGCCGAGTCCGATGAGCATCGCGGGCCCGCCGAGGATGACGAGCTGGTCGCCCGGCTGGATGACGCCCTTCTGGATATGGGACTCGCGGATGTTGCCGAGCCCGCCGGCGAGCATGATGGGCTTGTGGTAGCCGCGGAGCTCGGTGGCAGGTTTGGCGCCCGGAATTTTTTCACGCGGAGGCGCAGAGAGCGCGGAGTTTCCGGACGCTGAGTTTTTGAGGTTCGAGCCCTCTGCGTTCTTTGCGTCCTCTGCGTGAGACAATCCGGGTGCTGCGGTCGGGACTTCCTGCTCATACGTCCGGAAGTAGCCGTTGATGTTGGGCCGGCCGAACTCGTTGTTGAACGCGGCGCCGCCGAGCGGGCCCTCGATCATGATGTCGAGCGCGGAGACGATGCGGCCGGGCTTGCCGTAGTCCTGTTCCCACGGCTGGACGGCGCCGGGCAGCCGGAGGTTGGAGACGGTGAAGCCGGTCAGGCCGGCCTTGGGCTTGGCACCGCAGCCGGTGGCGCCCTCGTCGCGGATCTCGCCGCCGGAGCCGGTGGCGGCGCCCGGGAACGGCGAGATGGCGGTTGGGTGGTTGTGCGTCTCGACCTTGCAGAGGATGTGGATGGCTTCCGGGTGGGCGCCGTACTCGTTGGTTTTCGGATCGGAAAAGAAGCGGCCGCCGCGCGTGCCGGTGAAGACGGCGGAGTTGTCCCGGTAGGCGGAGAGGATGCCGTCGCTGTGCAGCAGGAAGGTGTTCCGGATCATCTGGAACAGCGACTTGTCCTGCGGCCGGCCGTCGAGGTCCCAGGTGGCGTTGAAGATCTTGTGGCGGCAGTGCTCGGAGTTGGCCTGTGCGAACATCATGAGCTCGATGTCGTGGGGGTCGCGGCCGAGCGCGGTGAAGGCCGACACGAGGTAGTCGATCTCGTCAGCGGCGAGGGCGAGGCCGAGCGACGAGTTGGCGGCGGTGAGCGCGGCGCGGCCCGAGGCGAGGACCGGCACGCTGGTCATCGGGCGGGGCGCCTCATGGTGAAAGAGGACGCCGAGGGCGGCGAGTTCGTCGAATACGGCCTGCGTCATCCGGTCGTGGAGCTTTTGCCGGAGCCGCGCGGCATCGGCTGCGGGCAGCGCGTGGCCGGGGCCGAAATCGAGGGTATAGGCGATGGCGCGCTCGATGCGCTTCACGTTGGCCAGCCCGCAGATGCGTGCGATGTCGGTGGCCTTGGAGGACCAGGGGGAGATCGTGCCGGGGCGGGGCGCCACGACCTGGAGCAGCCCGGTGACGGCGGCGGCGGCGCGGCGCGGGCCATAGGTGAGCAGCTTTTCCAGGACGGCCTGCTGCGCGGCGGTCAAATCACCCGAGGTTTCAACGACATGGACAAATTCGGCGCCGAGCGCGCGGGCGGGCAGGCCGGCGGCGGTGAGATCCTGGAGCAGCTTGGCGAGGCGGAAGGGGGAGAGGGCCGGTGAGCCGCGGAGGATCAGCATGGTCGGGATCGGATGTTCACAAAATCACCCGCGCGGTCAAGTGACTGAACCGGGGATTTGGCAACAGAAAGCACAAAAACGGACATCGTTCCAGAATCCCGACCCCACGTTTCAACCCATCGAGAATACAATCGCCGTCCCGGCTGGAATCGGAGAATTTTATTTTCGTGCTCTTTGGTCCAGCCCGGCGACACGCCACCCCGTTTCGTTTCGTTGCCGTCTGGTTGCTGGTAGTCCTTGCGTTTGCGGCGCCGGGCTCCCGCGGGGAGGGCGAAGGCAAGAAGCATTACCTCACGTTCCAAGTCAGCTATTTTGGCAGCGCCAATGAGTCCTCGCGGGATGCTTACGGACAGAGCGAGACCAACCTGGAGGTTAATGACCGCTTCAGCGGCCGGGTCGAAGTCCGACCGACCGAAGCGTACGATCTGCCGACCAACCAATCGGAGGCTGCCCAGGTTGCGCGCATGGAGGCCCTGCAGGCGGCGGTGCAGGCGGGCGATGTGGAAAAATTGACCAAGGCCACGCCTCCGCTCCTGGTCACGTGGTTTCCGCTGGGCGACCAGGTGGAAATCACCGGCACGATCGCGGAAACCAAGCGGTCGAGTGCCTCCGAAATCGAGCATGGAGAAACGCGGGCGAATAGCGATCGCTCCAGTGAGTCCTATCGGAGTCAGAAAGTGTTCGGAGGGAGTTTCGTCAATGCCTTGGTCAAAATTCATCCCGAGGAAAAGACCTACGATATTCAGTTCACGCTCATGCCCGACATGGCGACGACGATGGATGCCGTGCACCAGACCTTGGTAAGTGATCACAAGGAAGCGGGCCACGACCGCCACTCGGAGTCCGAAGCCAATGTCCCGCTGGACATGGGTCCCGGCCAGATGGCTCTCGGCTACAGCAATTATCAGATCGTCGCCGAGGTGAAAGGCCAGCCCCTCGTCGGTGACGCGAATGAGCTGATCGGCAGCTCCCGAATCCGGGTGCCGAGGCCGGCAAACTGGAATGGCGAGTGGGACATCGCCCTTGAAGTGTCGTGGCAGATCGACGTCACCTTGCCGCCGGTTGAGTTAGTTCTGACCGCCGCGGATTATGCGCAATGGCGACCGGCAACGACGACGGATCGCCAGGCCGGCGCCGCGTTGGAGGTTGCGGCCCAAGTTGTCCCGTCGGCCGGTGGAAAATTTCATGTGCGGGTAAAGAGTTTCATCTGGGAATTGCTGCAAACCTCGCGGGAACCCGGGGTCGCCGTGAATTTTCCGCTCGATCAGTTCACCGATGATCCCGACCTGGAACTTGACGCCAGCGAAGCGGGTGCGGTGCGCAGCAAGGAAAAGCAGCGGTTGGTTCGAACGGCTCAGGGCCGCGATACCGACCGCGCGAAGGTGGTGCCTTTTGATTGGGGCGGGTGGTCGACCCTCCAGGTAACGGCGGTCTTGGCCGATGGGCGCCGGCTAAGAGGCAGGCTAAAAGGGGAGAAGGAATTCGACTTGCGCGTGCCAAAGCGGGATCCCAATTCGCACATCGCCGACGCCTGGAAAAACAAAACCGGGGTCGACGACCTGGATGACGAAAACGAGCCCATCGGCGACGGCAACAAGGGTGATGGCTACACGCTTTACGAGGAGTATCGGGGTTTTGTCATCGAGGGGCAGCACGTCGAGGGCGACCCGAAGGCGAAGGATTTCTTCATCCTCAACCTGATCGGGGCGGATGCGGAGCCGGGCATCAGTCTCTTTGAGTCCCTCTCGGGCTTCCGGGTTCATACCACCACGCGGAATACCGAAATGGCGGAGGAGCAGCGGAAGATGAATGGCAATTACATGGAGGGGGCGCACGTGGTCGACCAGCACGGCGTGGTGATCAAGACTTTCAAGACGGTTGAGGCATTGGGCGGGGCGGGTGCTTTCACCGCGCCGACTGCTGAATACAAGGATGCGAAAATCGCGTTTCGCCCGGGGACGACCAAGGGCATTGGCCTCCTGACGCGCGGGCATCAACAAAGTGACTTCAGCAAGCCCTACAATCTGCCGGCGCAGGACGCGATTTTCGCTTATGATCGCGCGCTCGCGCATGAGCTCATGCATTCGGTGGGGGTGACGGAACACGGCGCGGGAGATGGGACGATCAACCTGGGTTTTATCGCTCCGGAAGATGCGGCTAACTCCCTGGGGCGGCCCTACTTTGCAGTGAATGGCAATGCGGCGAAACCGGTGGAGTTACGAGATGAAGCCAAGCACGACCTTGCGGCTGAAACGTATGCGCGTTACGCGGCGGCCCTAAGCGCTTTCGCAAAATCGATGCACTCGCCTTTGGTGGGCAATCCCGGCGGCCCCGGCTATCCGAAGATGAGCGAGGTCGATTTTGTCCGGCTATGCGCGGCCAACGTCAGCACGCTGTTCGATCGCAAGGGTTTGGTCGGGGCGGAAAATGGCCAGCATTCCGGCGATCAGGACTGCATCATGCGATATTACTTCGCGGTTTTCTACCCGATGAAGAAGCCTGGCGAGGGCTATTATCAGATCGGCGCCGGGGATGAGCGGTTCGGTCTTGATTTGTGCGCGTCGCCGGAAGGCACCGGCGTAAACGCCCCTGGGCATTACCCCCAGTCGCGCCACGGCAAGGCGGCCAGCGGGGCGGGCAACTGCGCCGGGCAAATTTGCCCCAACGATCTCGTGCCACCGCGGCCGAGCCCATACTAGTGAAAATACCGGGATCATCGTCTTGGGGCTGGTTGACTGCGCTGGTCGTGGTGATGGCCGCGTGCACGGTGCAGGCGGTGGAGGTGGCCGCGCCGATACTCTCGCTGTCGTTGCGGGGTGTTGCTGATCGCACCGTGGTGCAAGGCGAGCCGTTGAGTGTCGCGGTGCGATTGGTCGCGCCGGGCAGAGGGAAGACGGCCATTGAAATTGCACCGGCCAGCGGCACCTGGGCGGACGCTCTGTCGGTGGAGCTGGGGCTCGACAACGGCTCGCCGCCGATGGCGCGGGCCGTGGCGGTGGGTCGCCCCGATTCGGCGCGAGCAACGCTGGATCGAAACCGAATTGCGGGCGGTCTGTGGCAGTTCTCCAGCCGGGTCATGCAAGGGATCGTTCCCGGCGATTATGTCATCCGGGTGCGCCTGAAGGTCGCGGCGGGCGAAGGGTGGACGGGTGAGGTCGTGTCGCAGGCATGGCCGTTGCGGGTCATTGCTTCCTCATCCAACCCAGAGCACATGAACCAATTGGCGCTTTCCCGGGCGAATGAAGCGCTGCTGGAAGATCGCGGGGAGGAAGCGGCCGCGATGCTCGATGCCGTGCTGGAAACTTCACCCGACAACCGCGACGTGTTGGTGTTGCGGGCGATTGTGGCGGAACGCGCCGGCAATCTCCTCGCGGCGCTCCTTTGCGCGAACCGCGCAGCGCGGGATTTGTCGGCTAACGGGCCGCCGCCGTTGGAACTCTACGAGGTGCGGGCTCGACTGCAGTCGCAGCTTCAGCAGGCGCCCCTCGACGACCGGACGTACGCTCCGCCGGCTTGGTCCTGGCCTCCGCGGTGTCTTCTGGAGTCTGCTGGGCCGCCTTCGCCCGGCGCGGTCAATTTGCCGCTTACGCAACCTTCCGCTCCAATGCCCGGGCGCGCCGGCACGATTGAAAACCCGCCGGCCGAGCGGTCGCCTGCGGCCGTTATGATCGTGCCGTGCGGGGACTTGAATGACGTGAAGATCATCGCCGACCCGGCTGGCCAGTGGGCGGCGAGCGCGACGGCCGGGACGAAGTACGGCAAGACGCAGTATGCCCCGGCGCAGGCCACCGGCGCGCCGAACATCAACGTCCAAGGCAACAGCCCCGACGCGTGGTGCCCGGAAAACAAGAACAGTGGCACGGATTGGCTGGAGGTTACGTTTGCCAAGCCGGTCCATGCCACGGAGGTCCGCGTGCGGCAGAACGACGCGGCGGGAGCGATCACGAAGATCGAAGCCATCGAGCCCGACGGCACGACTCATGTCTGGTGGGAGGGGGTCGATCCCTTCCTGGCGGCCACCGTGAGGGAGATTGTCTGGTTCGCCGTGCGCGTGCCGAAGACTTCGTATCTCGTTGCGCGGGTGAAGCTCACCCTCAATCTCGCCTCCGGCCCCGGCTGGAAGGAGATTGACGCCGTGCAACTCGTCGCGGCCGGCGGGTGAGGTTTTCGGTATGCCGCGATGCGGCGGAGAAAGCCGTTGACGATTTCCGGCGCGTCCGTGAAATCCGGGGCTTGAGGATCACGGCCGACTCAATGCCCCCGAGGAATTTTCCCGACGAACCGCCGGGGCGGACGACATGAGCGAGCAGATCAACCACGAATGCGGCATCGCCGTCGTGCGGCTGCTCAAGCCGTTGCTGTACTACCAGGAGAAGTATGGGTCGCCGCTCTGGGGTTTCACCAAGCTTTTCCTGCTGATGGAAAAACAGCACAACCGCGGCCAGGACGGGGCGGGCGCGGCGTGCGTGAAACTGGACATGCCGGCGGGCGAGGCGTTCATGTTCCGCGAGCGCAGTGTCAAGCCCAACCCGCTCGACAAGATCTTCAAGCTGCTGCTGGCCCAGTACAACGCCAAGGTCGCCGCCGGCACGATCCACCCCGAGTTCGCCGGCACGGTGAAGAAGCAGTTCGACTTCGGCGGCGAGCTGCTCCTCGGCCATCTCCGCTACGGCACGAGCGGCGGCTACAACCTCTCGTCCTGCCACCCGTTCTTCCGCCGCAGCCCGTGGCCGACCCGCAACCTCGCCCTCTGCGGCAATTTCAACCTGACCAACACCGCCGAGCTCAACCAATCGCTGACGGAGATGGGCCAGCACCCGATCTACGCGACGGACACGCAGGCGGTGCTGGAAAAAATCGGCTTCTACCTCGATGAGGAACACGAGGAAATCTACCGCCTGCTGCGCGCGCACGGCCTGGCCGGCGCCGAGATCTCGCGCCGCATCAGCGAGGATCTCGACCTGACCCGCGTGCTGACGCGCGCCTCCCGCGGCTGGGACGGCGGCTTTGCCATCGCCGGACTCATCGGCAACGGCGACGCCTTCGTGGCGCGCGATCCGTCGGGCATCCGGCCGTGCTGCTGGTTCCGCAACGACGAGGTCATCGCCTTCGCCTCCGAACGCGCGCCGCTGATGACGGTGTTCGACCTCGCCGTCGAGGACGTGAAGGAGGTCGAACCCGGCCATGTCGTCGTGATCAAGAAGAGCGGCAATGTTTCGGTGAAGCCCTTCACCATCCCGCTGCCGCGCGCCGCCTGCTCCTTCGAGCGGATCTATTTCTCGCGGGGCAACGACTTCGACATCTACCGCGAGCGGCAGGCGCTCGGCGGCGGGCTGGCGGACCAGGTGATCAAGTCCATCGGCGGCGACTGGGCGCACACCGTCTTCGGCTTCATCCCCAACACCGCCGAGGTCGCCTACTACGGCCTGATGTCGGCGCTGCGCACGCGCCGCCGCGACGAGGTGAAGGCGGCGATCATGGCGGCGCAGGCCGCGGGGACGCTGACCGAGGCGCTGCTGGACGAGCTCATCCTGCGCAACTGGCCGCGGGGCGAGAAGGTCGTGAGCAAGGACATCAAGATCCGCACCTTCATCGGGCAGGAAACGATGCGCAACCAGCTCGCGAGCCACGTCTACGACATCACCTACGGCTCGGTGCAGCCCGGCGACAACCTCGTGGTCGTGGACGACTCCATCGTCCGCGGCACGACGCTGCGCAAGTCCATCCTCCGCATCCTCGCCCGGCTCAATCCGCGGAAGATCGTGATCGTCTCGACCGCGCCGCAGATCCGCTACCCCGACTGCTACGGCATCGACATGTCGGAGCTCGGCAAGTTCATCGCCTTCGAGGCCACGGTCGAGCTGCTGAAGGAGCGCGGGCAGGGCCCCCTGCTGGAGGAGATCTACGAGCTGTGCCGCAAGGAGGTCGCGAACGGCGGCACGGTCAACCACGTACGGAAAATCTACGAGCAGTTCACGCCCGAGCAGATTTCCAAGAAAATCGTCGAGCGCGTGCGGCCGAAGGGCATTACCTGGAAGGGCGAGATCGAGATCATCTTCCAGACCATCGAGCACCTGCACGCCGCCGTGCCCGGCCACACCGGCGACTGGTATTTCACCGGCAAGTATCCCACGCCCGGCGGCTACCGCGTGGTGAACCAGGCGTACATCAATTATTACGAGAAAAGTGAGGGCCGGAGCTACTGATGATTTTCGAATTTCGTTTTTCGAATTTCGATTTCCGCAGACTGGCGGAGATTCAAGTCCGCCCAAGCTTCCTTCCGTCGAATTGAAAAGCGAAATTCGAAAATCGAAAATTGGCATGAGTCTCTCCTACGAATCCTCCGGCGTGAATTACGACCAGCTCGACGCGTTCAAGCGCGCCTGCCAGCGCGCCGCGCGGACGACGGCGGGGCTGCTGAAGGATCACGGCTATGCGGAGCCCGCAACCACGCGGGGCGAAAGCGCCTACCTGATGGAGGCGCCGGACCATTACCTGGCCCACGTCGAGGAGGGGCTCGGCACGAAGAATCTCGTGGCCGACGCGGTTTACGCGGCCACCGGGAGGAATTTCTACCGCGAACTCGCGATCGACACCGTCGCGACGATCGTCAACGACCTCGCGACCTGCGGCGCGCTGCCCATCTCGGTGGCGATGCACGCGGCGGTGGGGGAGTCGGCGTGGTTTGCCGACACCGCCCGGATGCAGTCGCTGGTGGACGGCTGGGCCGAGGGCTGCCGGCAGGCGGGGGCGGTCTGGGGCGGCGGCGAGACGCCGACGCTCCGCGGCATCGTCAACGCCGCGACCATCGTGCTCGCCGGCTCGGCCGTCGGGAAGATCGCGCCGAAAAGCCTGCGCATCACCGGCGACGTGCACGACGGCGACAGCATCATCTTCCTCGCGAGCTCCGGCGTGCAGACCAACGGCCTGAGCCTCTGCCGGCTGATTGGCGAAAAGCTGCCGCAGGGCTACTCGACGCCGATTGGATTTGGCGACAGCCGCACGTACGGCGAGGCGCTGCTCGCGCCCTCGGTCATCTACGTGGCGTTCGTGCGCGAGTGCCAGCGCCGCGGGCTGAAGCTCAATTATGCCGCCCACGTCACCGGCCACGGCTGGCGCAAGCTCATGCGGCTGGAGGAGCCGTTCGTCTACGAGATCACGGCGCCGCGTCCCGCGCCCGCGCTGTTCCAATTCCTGGAAAAATCCGGCCCAATCGACCGGCGCGAGATGTACGCGACTTTCAACCAGGGCGTCGGGTTCGCCGCCTACGTGGACCCGCAGTCGGCCGCGGCGGTCCTCGCGGCGGCGACGGCCGCCGGCTACGACGCGTGGCTCGCGGGCCGCGTGACGAAGGCCGGCGCGCGCAAGGCGGTCACGGTGCCGTCGCTGGGAATCACGTTCGAGGGCGACACACTGCAGGTGCGCTGAGCATGATTGGGTAGGCTGCCTGCTCGCAGGCGCTATGGCCGGCCTCGACCGAGTAGCCACGAGCGTGAGCGAGTGGTCGAACCTCCACTCGCTCACGCTCGTGGCTACATGGAATGCGCGAGAGAGCCCCTCGACAGGCTCGGGGACTTGAGTTTGTTAAAACGGCTCGCGGCCTACGAAATTAACCCAAGCCAGGCACGGCGTTCAGAGGTCGACATTGAGCAGGCCCCGGTCGGCGGCTTCCTGGGCCTTGAGCGCGGCCCAGCTGGCACGGAAAATCTCCGGCGCGGTGAGGGTGGCGCCGGGCTGGCCGCGCAGCTCGCGCAGGAACGAGTCGAGATAGCCGCCGGGCGCGGGCGCGGCGAGAGGCAGCGTGCGGCCGGCCTTCTCGCCCTCCTTGTAGAGGGTGATTTCCTTCGCGGGCATGGCGGCCTCAAGCACGCCGAGGCTGCCCCAGAGCGTCACGCGCCAGTAGAGCGGCAGCGTGTAGCCGTGGCTGTTGGGCGCGAAGTAGGACACGTCGGCGACGAGGCCGGCGCCGTTGGCCAGCTCCATCATGAACTGGCCGGCGTTGCGGAACTGCGACCCGGGCGGCGGGCCGGCCTGCCAGGTGCGCGCGGCGACCACGCGGCGGAAGTCCACGCCAGTGAGCCACGGCACCAGGTCGAGCCCGTGGATAGCCATGTCGTTGATCGTGCCGCCGTGCTTGCCCGCCTCGTGATACCACTGGGCGCGGACGCCCGGCAGCAGCGGGTGCTGGGCGCCGATGGTGACCGCGCGGAGCTCGCCGATCTCGCCGGCGCGGAACAGCTCGCGGACCTTGAGGAACACGCCGGAGTCGCGCATATCGAGCATCATGCCGAGGGTGAGTTTGTTCGCGGCGGCGAGCCGGACGATCTCGGCGTGCTCGGCGAGCGTGGTGCACATCGGCTTGTCGGAGAGCACGTGCCGGCCGCTCGCGAGGGCGTCGATGACCACGCGGCCGCGCTTGGCGAACCACTCGCCGACCACGACGGCGTCGCTGGGGACGTCGGCGAGCATGGCGCGGTAGTCAGTGTGGGTGATCTTGACCTTGCCGCCGGCGGCGAGGGTGGCGCGCGTGGCGGCGTCCTCCTCGCAGCAGGCCACGATCTCGACGTCGGGATGCGCGGTGGCGCGGGTGACGAGATCCCAGATGTGGGGATGTTGAAAGCCGATGAAGGCGAACCGGGTTTTCATGTGCGAGGGTTGGGCTAGAGCAGCCATTCAATGGGCAAAATGGAGAGAAAGCCGACGCCGAAACGGCGGAACCAGCCGGTCTCGGGCTCATGGCGGTACCGCCGGTCGCCGTCGGGCCGGTGCTCGATCCACTCCAGCTGGCCGCCCGGGGCCGTGAGTCGCACCTCGTAGGCGCGCTGGGGAATCTTCTCGTCGAAGGTGTGCTGCAGGTCCTGGGCGAGCGGCCGGCTTTCCAGCAGGATGCCCATCTCGGTGTTCAGCGCCACGGAGCGTGGATCCAGGTTGAACGAGCCGACGAAGATCCGCTCGCCGTCGAGCGCGAAGGTCTTGGCGTGCAGGCTCGCGGAGGAGCTGCCGTGCACGGCTTTTTTTTCGGGCTCGTCGGCCGGGTGCCGGCGCGCGGCGATCTGCTCGGCGGTGGGCTTGAGCTCGTAGAGTGTGATGCCCGCGGCGACGAGGGTTTCCCGGTACCGGGCGTAACCCGCATGCACGGCGCTGACATCGGTCGCGGCAAGCGAGTTGGTCAGGATGCGGATCTTGATGCCGCTCCGGGCGCTGGCGCAGAGCGCGGCGGCGCCCTCCTCGCCCGGGACGAAATAGGGTGAGATGATCTCCATCGTCCGCCCGGGCTGGCCCATGGCCTCGCGGAGGTGGGGTCCCATCCGGTACTTGGCGACTTCCGGCGGGTGCAGGATTTTCGCGGGGTCGTCATAGTGGACCCGGGCGGGGCACCAATCCAGCGGGAGGTCCCCGGCGCGCAGCTGCTTGAGGAAGGGCGACGCCTTGATCGCCTCGATGTAGTCCTGGGCCTCGGGCGACGCCTGCGTGACCCGGAATTTTTCCAGCAGCGCGGCGACCGCGGCGGCGTCCGCCTTCGCGACGAGCCGGTCGGCAGGGTAGGCCGACTCGCTGGCCCAGTAGAGATCGAACTCCGCCGACACCTCCTGGGCCACGCTGCCCACGGCCGACACGTCCAGGTCGGCGAAGGCCACGCCTTTCCCGGCGGCGAAATACTCGTCACCGATATTGCGACCGCCCACGATCGTCACCTGGCCATCCGCGGTCATCGACTTGTTGTGCATGCGGCGGTTGACGCGGCGGAAATCGCCCAGGTAATCGAGCGAACGACTGATGCGGTGGGGGAAGGGGTTGAACAGCCGGACCTCGATGTTCGGGTGCGAGTCAAGGGCGGCGAGGGTGGGATCGAGCCCCTGCGTGTTCATGTCGTCGAGCAGCAGCCGCACGCGCACGCCGCGCTCCGCCGCCTGCCAGAGCGCCTCGAACAGCAGGAAGCCGGTCGTGTCCGGATGCCAGATGTAGTATTGCACGTCCAGCGAGCGGTCGGCGGCGGCGGCGAGGCCGATGCGCGCCGTGAAGGCGTCGACCGAGTCGGGCAGCGGGTAGATGCCGGACCGGCCGGGATGAAGGGCCGTCCGTTCCGCGATCTTGGCACCCAGCCGGGTGCTGGCGGTGTCCGTGAACGCCACCGAGGGGGTCCGGTGAGTGTTCGACGGCAGGCTCGCGCAGCCGGCGCCTGCACCCACGAGGATAAGCCCGAGCAGGCCGCGCCCCAGCCAGGGATGGAACCGGCAGCGGGACGGGTGCGGGGGCGCGGGCATGGTGGCGGGCGGGGGCGGCGATTCCGGGCAGGCGGGATGCCCGGGAGGCACGGCGACAAGCAAAGGCGGCGGCGCCGCCGGTGCAACAGCGGAGCCACCCGGGGCTGAACCCCCGGCCGGGCTAGTTGGCCACGCGGATGGGCAGGATGACGAACGGGAGGTTCGCGAGCAGGAAACGCCGCTGCAGGATGAAGACGGTGTGATTGTGCAGCCAACGGGTGAGCCGCGTCTCGCGGGCGAAGAGCAACTGGCCCGCGAAGAACACCTGCCGGGGGAAGCGTTGCGCGGCCTCGTGGGCGAGCAGCATGACCTCGCCGGTCACATCGTGGCCGATGGCGGTGAGGGTGGTGGCGCCATAGCCGCGGGCGCGGGCCCAGGCGGCATAGCGCTCCGCGCCGGCCGCGGTGTGGGCGCGCAGCGCCGCGAGCTCGGCGGCGCCCTTGAAGTTGCCGGCGTCCACGGCCCCGACCGACAAAAAGACGAAGTTGCGGAACGAGTCGCCGAACATCCGCGGCACATGCAGGGCGGTGTGCAGGCCGAGGCCGTTGTAGCCGTTGACGAGCACGACGGCGGTGAGTTCGCGGGGATCGGGGTTGGGAAAGTCCTCCTTCGCCAAGGCTTCGGAGGATGCAGCGTTGCGGGGGATTTCCGCCGCAGCGACGATTGCATCGAGACGGCGAAGTTGTGCGACAACGCTGCAGTAGTGGCGCTGGATCGCAAACGCGGCCGCGACGAGCAGGGCGGTGACCAGCAGGGTGGCCCAGCCGCCCTCGAAGAATTTCACGGCGGTGAGCGAGACGAGGATGAAGGTGGTGAGCCCGAGGCCGAAGCCGTTGACCGCGAGCTTGCGGCGCCAGGCGCGCTCGGTGCACCGCTCGCGCCACCAGTGGCGCACCATGCCGAGCTGGGAAAGGGTGAAGGTGATGAAGACGTTGATCGAGTAGAGGACCACCAGCAGGCCGACGGAGCCGCGGGTGACCGCCATCATGACGAACGCGGCTCCGCCCATGAGCAGGATGCCGTTCCGGGTGACGAGGCGGTCGCTCAGGTTGGCGAACCGCGTCGGGAACCACCGGTCGAGCGCCATGTTGGCGAGCACGCGCGGGCCGTCGAGGAAGCCGGTCTGGGCGGCGATGAGGAGCAGGGCGGCCTCGGCGGCGAGCGTCACGAACACAAAGGATGCGCCGACCGGGTGCGACCAGCCCGCGGTGAGGCGCTCGAAGAGGACGGCGTTGAGGGTTTTGCCGTCCTGCGGCACGACGGCGTAGAGGAGATAGGCGAGCAGCAGGCCCGCGACGGTGAGGGCGAGCGAGGCGCCCATGTAGACCATCGTGCGGCGGCCGGTGGCGACGCGCGGCTCGCGGAGGATGGGCAGGCCGTTGCTCACGGCCTCGATGCCGGTGTAGGTGCCCGCCCCCATGCTGTAGGAACGGAGCAGCACGGCGAGCAGGCCGAACCAGCCGAGCTGGGCGCTGACGGCGTGCACCTCGTGCACCGTGGCGGTGGCGATGCCGCCGAGGCCCGCGGCGTGGGTGCCGAGGGCATAGATAATCGCAAAGGCGTGGGTGCCGACGAACACGAAGAACACGGGCACCCAGATCACCACGGACTCCTTCACGCCGCGGAGGTTCACGAGGGTGAGGCCGGCCACGCTGGCAAAGGCGAAGGGCAGTTTCCACGCCTGCCAGGCGGGCGAGAACAGGCTGAAGAGCGCGTCGGCGCCGCTGGCCACCGAGATGGTGATGGTCAGGACGTAGTCGATCAGGAGCGCGCTGCCGGAGACGACGCCGGCGGCGGGGGAGAGGAGCTTGCTGGCCACGAGGTAACCGCCGCCGCCCGTCGGGAACAGCGCGATGATCTGCGAGTAGCTGGCGCAAATCGCGACGATGGTGACCACGGACGCGAGCGCGACGAACAGGCTCAGGTGCACATTGCCCCCGAGGGCCTTGAACGTCTCCTCCGGGCCATAGCACGACGAGGACAGCCCGTCCGCGCCGAGGCCGACCCAGGCAAAGACGGCGATGAGCGAGACCTTGTGAAAAAGGTCGCGGTCCGCGAGCGAGCGCCCGCGTCCGAACAGCAAGGACTTGACTGACCCGAATAAACCCGAGGCTGGCATGTGACTGATCTCCGAAAGGCGCCGTCCGCCGCGGGGTGTTCCCGCGCGGGCATGACGGTGCGGTTGAATTGGGGAGACCGTGGGGAGGCCGCGGAGCGGCACCCTAGTGGATCACCCTTCCCATTGCCGACGAGGTTAGCTGACGGGCTTGGTCCCAGGAAGTGACCTTGGCCGCGGTTGCCTGCGGCCGTGCGCCCCGTCCGTCCCGCTGAGCGGGACGGAAATTGGTTCCCCCGTGAAGACGCCGAGGAAGCGGCGTCGCCTTAGGCGGTGAAAGAACGAGGGCGCACGATGCGACTTCGCCCCCGGCAATCAAGGATCCCGACTACGCAGAATGCGCAACTCGCGCTGCATGGGTCGGATGAAAGGCATTTTTTGCCGGCTCCGGCCGGGAAGCCCGGCGGATCGCGGCGCCGGCGAAAAAGCCTCCGAGCTTGCGGCGTTGACCCCGCGGGGCGGGCGGCCAACACTGGGTTTTGCCATGCTGCCCGTTGTGCAAATCTCGCTCGACTTGACCGACATCAACGAGGCGCTCGCGACCGCCACCACCGCCCGGCGGGCGGGCGTGGACTGGCTCGAGGCCGGCACGCCGTTCATCCTCGCCGAGGGCCTGCACGGGGTGCGCGCGCTGCGCGAACGGTTTCCCGGCGTGCCCATCGTGGCCGACTTGAAGACGATGGACGGGGGCTATCTCGAGGCAGAGATGATGGCGAAGGCCGGCGCGACCCACGTGGTCGTGATGGTCCGGGCCCACGAGGAAACCCTCAAGTGCGTGGTCAAGGCCGGGCGCGACCACGGCGTCAAGGTGATGGGCGACAATCTCGGGTGCCCCGACATGGTGGCGGGCGCGAAGCTGATCGAGGACCTCGGCTGCGATTTTGTGATCCACCACATCGGCTACGACGAGCGCCGCGGCATCGCGGCGGCCGGCCGGCGGATGCCGAGCCCGCTCGACCAGCTGCGGGACGTGGTCAAGGCCGTCAACATCCCGGTGCAGGCCGTCGGCGGACTCACGTTGGAGCAGGCGGTGCGCACGCCGGAATACGGCGCGCCGCTGGTGGTCATCGGGGCGCCGCTCGCGGTGGACGCGGACTCGTTCCGGACGGCGGCGGGCGATCTCGAGGGCACGCTGCGGATCATCTGCCAGCGCGTGCATGCCTACGGGGACGTGCGGGTGGGAGGAAACCGGACATGAAGAACGCCGCGGTCGTGAACTATGCCCCCGAGCCCCACAGCGTGGAGTTGCGGGAGTTTGCCCGGCCCGAGCCAGGCCCGGACGATGTCATCCTGGCGGTCGAGGCCGTCGGCGTGTGCGGCAGCGACCTGCACCAGTGGACGAGCTCGCACAGCTGGAAGGTGAACTACCCGGTGGTGCTCGGGCACGAATTCGGCGGCCGCATCGCCGCGGTGGGCAAGGCGGTCAAAAACTGGCAGGAGGGCGACCGCGTGGTGAGCGAGACCGCCGCGGTGATCGACCCGGACAGCCCGCTCAGCCGCGAAGGACTCTACAATCTCGACCCGACCCGGCGCGGCTTCGGTTATGGCGTCGATGGCGCGATGACGAAGTTTGTCCGCGTGCCGGCGCGCTGCCTGCACCGGGTGCCGGCCGGCCTCGCGATGGAACAGGCGGCACTGACCGAGCCGTGCTGCGTGGCCTACAACGCCGTGATCAACAACGCGCGGGTGCGGCCGGGCGACCGGATCGTGGTCCTCGGCCCGGGGCCGATCGGAATCCTTTGCGCTGCGATGGCCCGGCTGGCGGGCGCGCAGGTGGCGCTGGTCGGGCTGGAGCGCGACCGCGCCCGGCTCGAGGTCGCGAAGGCCTACGGCTGCGAGGTGATTGTCGGCGATGCGTCCGCCTGGGTGAAGGCGCGCGACGGCCTCGGCGTGGACGGCGTGATCGACGCGGCGGGCGCGTCGGCGGCACTGCGCACCGCGATGGAACTGGTCCGCCCGAACGGCTGGATCACCAAGGTGGGCTGGGGCCCGCAGCCGCTGGGATTTTCGCTCGACCCGCTGGTGCAGAAAAACATCACGCTGCAGGGCAGCTTCAGCCACAACTGGCCGGTGTGGGAGCGCGTGCTCGCGCTCCTCGGTTCCGGGCAGCTCGACATTCGCCCGATCCTGGGTGGCGTCTGGGCGCTCGAGGCGTGGCACGAGGCGTTCGAGAAAATGCATTCCGGCGCCATCGTGAAGGCCGTGCTGCGGCCGGCCTGAGCCTCCGCCATGCGTCTCCAGGACAAAGTCATCATCATCACGGGCAGCACGACCGGGATCGGG
>CAIQKV010000013.1 GCA_903872505.1 uncultured Opitutia bacterium | reverse complement strand
TCGAGGAGGCCGAAAAGGGCGAGCTGCCGCGGCTGGTTGAGCTCACGGATTTGCGCGGGGCGTTCCACAACCACACCAACGCATCGGACGGCCGGAACACCCTCACCGAGATGGTGGCGGCGGCGGAGGCGCTGGGTTGGGACTACCTGGGCATCGCGGACCACTCGAAGGCGAGTTTCCAGGCGAACGGGCTGAGCGAGGAGCGGCTTTTTAAGCAAATCGAGGAGATCCAGGCGCTGAATGCGTCAAAGAAATTCAAGACTCATGTTTTCACCGGCGTGGAGTGCGACATCCTGCCGGACGGCCGAATGGACTACGCCGATGCGGTTCTCGCGAAGCTCGATTACGTGGTCGCGTCAGTGCACGCTTCGATGACGCAGGACGAGGCCGCGATGACGGCGCGGATCATCCGCGCGATCGAGCATCCGCGGACGACAATGCTCGGCCACCTGACGGGCCGGCTGCTGCTGCGCCGGGAAGGCTACCGCGTGGATGCGGCGAAGGTGATCGACGCCGCCATTGCGAATGGGGTCATCATCGAGCTGAACGCTAACCCCTGGCGGCTGGACATGGACTGGCGGCACTGGCGCAAGGCCGCGGAACGCGGCCTGGTTTGCGCGATCAACCCGGATGCGCACGAGACGGCAGGACTGCAGTACGTGCGGGCCGGGATCAACTCCGCCCGCAAAGGCTGGCTGACAAAGGAAAACATCCTCAACACCCGGACCCTCGCCGCAGTGCAGAAGCGGCTGAAACAGTAGCACTCAACCCAGGCTAACCGCCTACAAATTCGGTTGAACCGACGGGCCGTCGGTTCATTCAACGTTCGGCAGCGAGCCACTTACCTATCCGCATACGATTATCCAAAATGAAGATAACGATTGAGACCATCGTTGCAGCTCCTGTCGAAGAAGTATGGCGTGCGTGGACGACGCCCGATGACATCAAGCAGTGGAACGCTGCGTCCGATGATTGGCACACCACAGCTTCCACGGTAGACTTGCGAGTCGGCGGCGCTTTTTCGTCGCGCATGGAAGCCAAGGACGGAAGTTTCGGCTTCGACTTTGCTGGCACATATACGAAGGTCGTCCCTCACTCTCTGATCGAGACGGAGTTCGGAGGCCGCATCGCCGAAGTCGAATTCCTCTCCGAAGGCCAGAAGGTTGTGGTTCGAGAGACGTTCGACGCGGAAGCAACCCACTCGGTCGAGCAACAGCGCCAAGGCTGGCAGTCGATTCTCGACCGCTTTGCACGACACGTCGAGTCGCGCGGACGAAACCGTGCACAACCCAAATAAGCCGAACCACTTTCCACTGCCGCCGCTGCGCGCGGAAGAGTAAAACATTCGGCCAAATGAAAGCGCTGGTTCAGGCATTCTTGATCGGTGGTGGCATCCTCGGGCTCATCCCCTCGATCGTTGTCGCGATCCACGAGTGGCCGCTGCAAGGCGCATTTGCGCTGCTCGGACTGCTGGTTTGTTGTTTGGCCATTGCTTCGGGATCCGTGTGGCGGCGGCATACGAAGGGAAGTGAGCCTCGCCGTAGTCCGGGGCAACTCACTGAAGATCCTGGAACCGGCGTATGATTATGCAAAGAAAGCCGAACCAGTCCCCACAGCCAACCCGTCCGACGGGTGGCTGACATCAACGTTCGAAATCAATTCATGAAAAACACCCTTATCATACTGATGCTGGCGATCGCATTGTCGGTCACCGGTTGCTCGAGGAAAACGTCGGCGGCGGGAGTCGCTGGAGAGTCAGCGTCGATACAGGTAGGCCCGGAGAGGTTTCAGGCCAAAGTGCTGAAGGTCTTTTTCGCCAAGAAAGGTGAGGCCATCTTTCGGGCTTACGTGGTGAATTGGAATCAACAGGACGTGGTGGTCAGCGATCCACTGGCCATGACAGATCATCACGTCGGAGACACGATCAGCGTGCTGGCGATGGATAACCCGTACCCCCATGGGGCGGAAGCCCGCAGGCTGCTCGCGTTCGTGGTCCTCCCCGACGGAAGATGAAGCTCGAGCCGAACCAATCCCCGCCCCACGGCCGGGGCGGGCGGCTCAGGGGGCTTTCTCCGGCTGGTGATACGGTTCTTTCTGTTGGTAGAGCGCCAGCCGTTCGCGGGCCGTGTCGGCGGCCTCCTTGGTGAGATCGCCTGCGAGGTACTGCGTCTCCCATTTCACGGCGTCGTCGAAGTTGCCGGCCTCCGCGGCGGCGGCGGCCAGCGTGTCCACGTACGCGGGCTGCTTCCATTTGGTCAGTTCGCAGGCCTTGGTCGCCAGCTCCACCGCCTTCGGGCCGTCCCGGAAATTCTCCCCGGGGGCCGTCGCGCGCAGCCAAGCGAGGCGGTTGCACACGCTGGCGTAATCGGGGTAGAGGCGGAGGGCCTCGGTGTAGTCGGCGATGGCGCGCTCGTAGTCGCCCTGGTGCGAGTAGGCGGTGCCCCGGTTGGCAAAGGCGGCGGCGTAGTCCGGGTTGAGCCGGATCGCATTGCTGTAATCGGCGATGGCGCGGACGTAATCGTGCTGGTTCGAGTAGGCGTCGCCCCGGCTGGCGTAGGCGTTGGCGTAATCGGGGCTGAGGCGGATGGCTTCGCTGTAATCGGCGATGGCGCGCTCGTAGTTGCGTTTGCCGGCCTGGATCACACCCCGGAACTTGTAGGCCCGGGCGAGGCCGGGGTTGAGCTGGATGGCCGCGTTGTAGTCGGCGAGGGCCAGGGCGGTGTCGCCCTTCACCTCCTGCGCGAGGCCGCGGTCACAGAAGGCCTCGGCGTAATTGGCGTCGAGGCGGATGGCCTCGTTGTAATTGGCGATGGCCAGATCGTAGTCCTTCTTGGCATAGGCCGCATCGCCCTTGGCCACGGCCTGCGCCTCGTCCTCGCCCCGAATCCGGACCAGGGCGGCCATGGCCTCAAGCTCGGTGGTCTGCTCCGGCGTGATCGTCGAGGTCATCATGACCGCGACGCTGGCATAGTGCGTCGGATCGGGCTTCACCAGCACAACCCGCATCTCGAGCTTGACCCCCTTGTCGTTGGTCATCGTGGAAATGAAGGCCTGGCCGGAGATTCCGGCGATGGTGCCGGGCTCGACCCGCGAGTAGGGCTGGGCCCCGGCCGCCTTGTAGATGTTCGCCGCCACCTCGGTGTCGGGGGTGCCGCCCGCCTTGTCGTCGGGAATCATCGACAACAGCAGGGCGCAGCTGCGATCGGCGGCGGTGAAACGCAGATTGCCGTATTCATCGTAAAAGGGCGTCCAGCCCGGGCGCGGCTCAATCGCGAGGGCCGGGTTGTCGGTTTTCGGAAGACGCAGGATCTCCGCCCGCACCGGCAACGCGCCGGCACCGATCACGAACAGGAGCAACAGCGGCAGCAAGGTGCGGCGCAGGGCGGCGGGAATTCGAGTTGGCATGAGGATGAGGAGACGAGGATTGAAGGCGGCCGGGTGGGCGTCGGGTGGGGGTGAGGTTGAAAATTCGGGTCGGGCAGCCTGGGCGGCAACCCCGCTCACCGCGCGCCGCGGCCGAAGAGGGCGACGGGGATGGTGGCGAGGAGGATCTTGCAATCCAGCCAGAGCGACCACTGGTCGATGTAGGCGAGGTCGAGCCGGACCCAGTCCTCGAAGTCGGCGATGTCGTTGCGCCCGCTGATCTGCCACAGGCAGGTGAGGCCGGGCCGCACGCTCAGCCGGCGGCGGTGGGTGTCGTCATCGAAGCGCTTGACCTCCGCAACCGGCAGCGGGCGCGGGCCGACGAGGCTCATTTCCCCGCGCAGCACGTTCCAGAGCTGGGGCAGCTCGTCGAGGCTGTGCCGGCGGAGGAACCGGCCGAGCGGGGTGACGCGCGGGTCGTTGGTGACCTTGAACACCGGGCCGCGCATCTCGTTCTGCGCGGCGAGTTCCGCCTGGTGCTCCTCCGCGCCCAGCTGCATCGAGCGGAACTTCAGCATCGAGAAGGACCGGCCGTTGAGCCCGGCGCGCGTCTGGCGGTAGAGCACCGGGCCGGGGGAGGTCAGCCGGATGGCCAGCGCGACCAGCGCGAAGATCGGCGAGAGGACGACCAGCAACACCGCGGACCCGGCGTAGTCGAAGAGCTGCTTGATCAGGAGGTGGCTGTAGGCGGCGGACTGCGCGCGGTAATAAAAAACCGCCTCGCCGCCGAACTGGTCGACGGTGACCTGCGGCCAGGGCAGCGCGGAGAAACCCTGCCGGACCAGCACCTCGACGCCCTCGCGGCTGCAGGCGCGCAGGATGCGGCTGGCCTGGTCATGCGCGATGCCGGCAACGTTGAGGATGACGACGTTGATGGCCTGGCCGTGCAGCCGGCGGATGAAGTCCTCGATGGGCCGGGCGGAGGGGTCGAATTCGCCGGCGTCCTCCAGCGAGGCGTGTTCGGCGCGGGTCAGGGTGTCGCGCATCCGGCGGTTTTCCGCCGGCAGGCCGACCCACAGCGCGCGGCGGCGGAGCTGCCCCCGGGCGAAGTCGCGCGACTGGAGCCAGGCGGTGAGCTCATGGCGGGCGTAGACCAGGAGCCCGCCGATCGCGCCGACCAGGAAAATGACCGAGCGGGCGAACTGCTCGCGCAGGATGAAGATGAACAGGATCAGCCCGATGACGGTGAAGGCGCAGCTCCGCAGGATGATGAACAGCGCCCGCAGCCGGTGCGTGGGCCGCGGCGGCTCGTAAAAGCCCTGGCTCGCGAGCACCATCGGCCCGAGCACGACGACGGCGGGCAGCAGCCAGAGGTAGCCCCCGATCGACTCAAGTTCAGCGACATGCAGCCGGTGCGAGAGCGCGTTGCGCAGGTGGTACGCGGCCAGCAGGGCCGTCGCGAACAGGCAGCCGTCGGCCAGCTGAAAGATCCGCGTGCGCGTCTGCTGGAGGTGGGAGAGCATGGCGACCCGTCCGCCGGGGCGGGCTAGAAATTCTTGGTGTAGAGCGTGCCGTTGACGTCGGCGAAGGTCAGGCTGTCGGGCTCGATCTTGACCAGCCGCAGCCCGAGGAGGCGGTCCACGACGTCGCCGAGGCGGTAGACCTTGTCATTCATCAGCACCTTGCTGCCGGTGCCGGAGGCGCGGATGCCGGTGACGTGCACATTGTCCACAAACGTGGCGATGCGGACGTCCATGGGCAGCTCGGCGGTGGAAGCGGGGGTGGTCGAGGGGATTGGCGCCGGGGTGGAGACCGGCGCGGCGGCGACGGGGGAAGATGCGCCGGGCGCGGGAGTAACGGGAGCGGCGGAGACGGGAGAGGCGGGGGCGGATGCGGGCGCGGCAGTGACCGGCGAGGCGGCGGCGGTTTCCGGCGGCTTGGCGGCCTCGACCGCGGGCGGCGGGGCGTGGACGATGACCGGCGCGATGATCACGGGGCTGGCCTCGGGGGTGCCGGCGGCGGGCTTGGCGACCGCGACGAGGGGGGCGGGTTTGGCAGTGGGCTTGGGGGCGGGCGCGCGGTTGAGGAACCAGACCGTGGCGACAACCGAGAGCACGACCACGACGACGGCGCCGGCAACGGTTAGCACGAGCAGCTGCGCCGGCGCGCCGGCGCCGCCGCGAGCGCTGCCGTGGGAACCGCCGGGCATCGGCGGCGCGTCGAGCGGCCCGGTGCGCTGGCGTTGCGCCTTCTTCAGGGCGTCGTTGATCAGGCTCATCGCGGCGGAACGGTCAGTCGGTGAGGTTGGCCATGTCCCGGACAGCTCGGCGCACGTCCCAGTAGTTCACCTCGTCGGAGCCGCGGATGAAGGCGGAGAGGATGGACTTGTCGCAGAGGTTGTTGACGATGCGCGGAATCCCCTTGCTGCCGCGGTGGATCGCGCGGAGGGCCCACTTGGTGAAGCTGGGCCGGCCCATGCTGCCGGCGAGCGTCAGCCGGTGCTGGATGTAATGCTGGACGTCGTTCAGCGAGAGCGGGTGCAACTCGTAGTGGACGAGGATGCGCTGGCGCAGCTGGCGAAGCTCCTCGCGGGCGAGGACGGTCTTCAGCTCGGGCTGGCCCATGAGGACGATCTGGAGGAGCTTCTGCTTGTCGGTCTCGAGGTTGGAGAGCAGGCGGATCTGCTCGAGGACGTGGAAGGAGAGGTTCTGCGCCTCGTCGATGATCAGGACGATGTCGCGGCCGGCCTCGATGCGGGCGAGCAGCACGCGGTTCATCTGGGCGACGAGGTCCACCTGGCTCCGGGCGAGCTTAGTCTCGCCGAGGTCCGTCAGGATGGCCTTGAGCATCTGCGTCTCGGTCACCCGCGGGTTGAGGATCAGGGCGGTGTCGTAGTGCGTCGGATCGAGCTCGTTGAGGAAGACGCGGCAGAGCGTGGTCTTGCCGCAGCCGACCTCGCCGACGAGGACGATGAAGCCCTTTTTTTCGCGCACGCCGTACTTGAGGTGCTGGAGGGCTTCCTGGTGCGTGGGACTGAGGTATAGAAACCGTGGGTCGGGGGTGATGTTGAACGGCATCTCCTTGAACCCGTAGTAGCTCTGGTACATGCGGCCCCCGAGGTAGGGGGGCGGGCGGGAAAACGCACGCCAAAATCGCGGGCGCCCGGGGGTTTCACGGATTGCAAACACGGCGGGCCGGCGCCGGGCCGAAAAATGCATTGCGTGGGCCGGAGGACGCGCCGTTCATTTGGGCCAACTCCATCGTGAATCTGCGTCGCGTCATCGTCGGCATTTACTTCGTGATCTTCCTCGGCGTGGGCCTGACCTCCGGGGTGATTTTCCTGCAGGCGCGCGCGGAGTACAACCTGCTCAAGCAGCAGGAGGAGACCAGCCGCCGGCGGCTGGCGGAGACCGAGGCGAAGCTGCGCGAGCAGGAAAAGATCATCGACCGGCTGCGCAACGATCCGGTTTACGTCGAGAAGGTGATCCGGCGCCGCCTCAACTACGCCAAGCCGGACGAGTACATCTTCCGCTTCGAGGACTGAGCCGTTTTTTCCGACCCGACCTGACCGCCCGCATGGCCCCGCATCCCCTCATCGAGCAGTTCACCCGTGCCGGCCAGGGCCAGGTCTTTGCGTTTTTCGACCAGCTCGCGCCCGACGCGCAGCGCCGCCTGCTCGCGGAGGCGGCGGAGGTTGATCTGGCGGAGATCGCGCGGCTGACGCGCACGCTGCTCGCCCCGGGCGCCGCGGCGGGCGTGGATCTGCGCGGGCTGGTGCCGGCGCCCTACGAGCCCCTGCCGGACCACGGTGGCGACGCGGCCGCGTGGGCGAAGGCGCGGGCGGCGGGCGAGGCGGCGCTGCGCGCGGGGCGCGTGGCGGCGTTTACCGTGGCGGGCGGGCAGGGTACCCGGCTGGGTTACGAGGGGCCGAAGGGCGCCTTCCCGGTCACGCCGGTTCGGGGCAAGCCGCTCTTCCAGGTCTTTGCCGAGAAAATCCGCGCCGCGGGCCTCCGCTACGGCCGCCCGCTGCACTGGTTCGTCATGACGAGCCACCAGAACCACGCGGCGACGGAGGCGTTTTTTGCGGAGCACAAGTTCTTCGGCCTGGACCGCGCGCACGTGCATTTTTTCCGCCAAGGCCGGATGCCGGCGGTGGATTTCACGGGGCGGATCCTGCTCGAGTCGCCCGGCGCGCTGGCGCTGTCGCCCGACGGGCACGGCGGCTCGCTCCGCGCGCTGGAGCGCAGCGGCGCACTCGACCTGCTGGAGCGCGAGGGGATCGACACGCTCAGCTACTTCCAGGTGGACAACCCGCTCGTGCGCTGCATCGACCCGGCGTTCATCGGCTGGCACGTCCTGCGTGCCTCGCAGATGTCGAGCAAGATGATCCCGAAGGCCCATGCGGAGGAAAAGCTCGGCCACTTCTGCCTGCAGGCGGGGCGGCTGGTGGTCGTCGAATACTCCGACCTCCCGCTGGCGATGCAGCACGAGACACTGTCCGACGGCCGGCTGCGCTACTCCGCCGGGAGCATCGCGATCCACCTGCTCGACCGGGACTTCATCCGGCAGATGGCCTCCGGCGGGGCGTCCCTGCCGTTCCACCGGGCGGACAAGAAGGTCCCGACGATCGATGCGGCCGGGCGACCGGTGAAGCCCGCGTCGGCCAACGGCGTGAAATTCGAGCTGTTCGTGTTCGACGCGCTGCCCTTCGCCAAAAACCCGCTCGTGATTGAGACGCGCCGCGCGGACGATTTCTCCCCCGTGAAGAACGCTGAGGGCGCGGACTCCCCCCAGACCTGCCGGGACGACCAGCTGCGGCAGTTCGCGCGCTGGCTGGCGGCGCATGGGGCGGCGGTCGCGACGGATGCGACCGGGCGGCCGAAGGCGGAGATCGAGATCTCGCCGCTGTTCGGTTACGACGAGGAGTCTTTCGCCGAGGCGTGGAAAAAACTCTCGCCCCAGCCACCGGTCTCGGCCGGTCTTTATCTCGCCCCATGACCACCCGGGAAAAAATCCAGGCCGCCGCGGCGGCGGGCCGGCTCCTGCCCTCGACCGCGGAAAACCTCGGGGCCTTCCTCGGGGCGAACCTGCCGGCGTGGGCGGGGGCGAGCATCGACGAGCTCGTGACGCGGGAGGCGTGGTCGGAGCTGAACGACCGGTTCTACCGCTTTTTGGAATTTGGCACGGGCGGCATGCGCGGCCGCACCATCGGCGTGGTGCCCGCGGCGGCCGAGACCGGCCGGCTGAGCCCGGCCGGCACGCCCGAGCACGCGGCCATCGGGAGCAACATGATGAACGACTTCACGCTCATCCGCGCCGTGGTCGGGCTGTTCCGCTATACCCGGCGCTATCTCGGCGCCCGCCCGGAGGCCGCCCGCCCGAAACTGGTCATCGCGCACGACGTCCGGCATTTCTCCCGGCCGTTTTGCGAGCTCGCGGCCTCGACGTGGATCAAGCTCGGGGGCGACGCGTTCATCTTTGACGGCCCCCGGCCGACGCCGCAGCTCAGCTTCAGCGTGCGCTGGCTCAAGGCCCAGGCGGGCATCGTCATCACGGCGAGCCACAATCCGCCGCACGACAACGGCTTCAAGGCCTACTTCGAGGACGGCGCACAGGTGGTCCCGCCGCACGACACCGGCATCGTGGCGGAGGTGAACGCGGTGCCCCTCGGCGGGCTGGGCGCGTTTCTCGGGAAGGATCTAGCCCGCGTGACCACGCTCGGGCGCGACGCGGACAACGCCTATCTCGCGGTGGCGGCGACGGCCCTGCTCGACCCCGGCGTCCTGCGGAAAACCAAGCTCAAGGTCGTGTTCACGAACATCCACGGCACGGGCGCGGTGCATTCGCTGCCGCTGCTCTTGCACGCCGGCTGCGAGGTCTCGCCGGTGCCCGCGCAGCTGGAGTTCGACGCCCGGTTCCCGACGGTGAAGTCGCCGAACCCGGAGAATCCCGAGGCGCTGGCGCTGGCGGTCAAACTCGCCGAGGCTCAGGGGAGCGATGTCGTGCTCGCGACAGACCCGGATGCCGACCGCATGGGGTGCGCCGTGCGCAACCGGGCCGGCAAGCTGGAGCTGATCACCGGCAACCAGATCGGCGCGCTGCTCGCCGACTACCGGCTGATGAAGTACAAGGAGCTCGGCTGGATCCCGGCCGGGGGCTCGCGGTCGGCGTGCATCATTAACACCGTCGTCACCACGCCGCTGCAGGCCGCGATCGGTCGCGGCCACGGCGTGAAGGTCGTCGAGATGCTCACCGGCTTCAAGTGGATCGCCGCCAAGCTGCGCCGCTACGAGGAGCAGCTGCGCGCGGCGCTGCCGGCGGGGTTCGACTACGACGCCACGCCGTTCGCCGAGCGCGCGAAGCTGCTGCTGCGGCACAGCACGTTCTACGTCTTCGGCACGGAGGAGAGCTACGGCTACCTGCCGAACGACTACCTGCGCGACAAGGACGGCAATTCCGCCTGCCTGATGTTCGCCGAGCTCGGCGCGTGGGTGAAGGGCCGCGGCCTGACCGTGCCGGAGTACCTCGACGAGATCTACCTGCGCTGCGGCTTCCACCTCGAGGGTGTGATCAACCTCTACTACGAGGGCGCGACGGGCGCGGCCAAGATCGCGCGCATCATCGCGACCTACCGCGTCAGTCCGCCCACGGCGTTCGGCGACGTGCGCGTCACGCGGTTCCAGGACTACGGGCGCGAGAAGATCATCGATGCCGACGGGGAGGCGCTGCCGGCGCAGGACCTGTATTTCGTGACGCTGGCGAACGGCTACAAGTTTGCCGCCCGCGGCAGCGGCACGGAGCCGAAGATGAAATTCTACCTCTTCGCCAGCGAACCCGTGGCCGGCGCGGCGGAACTGCCTGCGGTCAAGGCGCGGACCCGGGCGACGCTCGACGGCCTGATCAAGCTGATCGAGGCGGATGCGCGGCGCCGGGCGGACAGCTGATTTTTTCCATGAAGACCCCGCGCCGCCTCCAGCTTGCCGCCATCGGTTGCGGCAGCCGCACGTTCATCTACTTCGAGCTAGCCGCCAAGCAGCCCGAGTTGTACGAGGTCACGGCCGCCGCCGACCACAACGCCGCCCGGCGCGCGAAGGCCCGCGCGCTCTCGCAGAACCCGCGGTTCCGCGAATTCGAGGACGACGCCGCCATCCTCGCCGAGCCGCGGCTGGCGGATATCATGATCATCGCGACGCAGGATGCGTTTCACTTCGCCCACGCCTCAGCGGCGCTGCGCAAGGGCTACGACCTGCTGCTGGAGAAGCCGATCTCGACCAATCTGCGCGACGTGCTCGCGCTGGAAAAGCTGGCGCACGACCTCGGGCGCAAGGTCCTCGTGTGCCACGTGCTGCGCTACACGCCGTTCTACCGGCGCGTGAAGCAGGTGGTGGCGAGCGGCGCGCTCGGGTCGATCGTCTCGTTCGAGGCCACGGAGGGCGTGGGGGCGTGGCACCAGGGCCACTCGTTCGTGCGCGGACACTGGAGCGTGATGGCGAAGTCCACGCCGATGATCATCTCCAAGTCCTGCCACGACATGGACATCCTGTCCTGGCTGGTGGACTCGCCCTGCACCGCGCTCGGGAGCTTCGGGGGCATCATGCATTTCAAGCCGGAGTGCGCCCCGGCCGGTGCGCCCGCGCGCTGCACCGACGGCTGCCCGGTGGGCGACACCTGCCTCTACAACGCCCACCGGTACCTCACCGACCAGAAGCGCTGGCTCGACGTGATCTACGACCGGGCCAAGACCGCCACGGATGCCGAGATCACGGACTGGCTGCGTACCAGCCCGTGGGGCCGCTGCGTTTATCGCTGCGACAACACCGCGGTGGACCACCAGACGGTGAATTTGAATTTCGCCAGCGGCGTCACGGGCTCGTTCACGATGACGGCGTTCAGCGAGGGGCGCGACCTCGCGCTCTTCGGCACGAAAGGCCGGCTGTTCGCCGGCGAGCGCGTCAAGCGGAGCGCCGGCTGCGACATCGTGGTCGAGAGCCATCTGACCGGGAAACCGGAACGCATCATGGTCGACGAGGCGGAGGGCGGGCACGGCGGCGGTGACGGCGGGCTCATGCGTGCGCTGCACGCCGAGATGAGCAAGGCACGGTCCGCCGACATGGAATCCTCGCTCGAAAAATCGGTCGAGAGCCACGTGATGGGCTTCGCCGCCGAGGAGGCGCGGCAAACGGGCCGCGCGGTGGAGCTCGCGGAGTTCCGCCGCCGGCACGGCGGGTAGGCGCCGGTCCTTTGCCGCAGACGCCGGTTTTCCCACCAGGTCTGAGCCCCAGTTCAGGCCGGGGTGATCTCCTCGAGCTCGATCCGCACGGGTTTACCGGGGGCGCAATCCGCCCGCAGCGCGACGAAACGGTCGCGGTACTGGTCGTAGATAGGCCACAGCGCGCTGCGGTCCGTCTCCGGCACCGCCAGCGAGCGGACCGCCTCGCGCGAAAAGAAACCGAAACGGCCCTCGGCGATGGCGGGCGGCAGGGCGCCGATGGGCTTCCGGCAGCGGAAGAGGAACATCAGCCAGTGCGCTTCACCCTCGTAGGCCTTTTCCGCGATCATGGCGAAGAGGTGCAGGTCGGCGGTGGAGACGGCGAGGCCGGTTTCCTCGTGGGTCTCGCGGGCCGCGCATTCGAAGGGCGACTCGCCGAGTGCGGTCTCGAGCTTGCCGCCGATGGGGCTCCAGACGCCGAGGTTGGGCGGCTTGGCGCGGAGCAGCAGCAGGTGCTCGCCGGCGGCGTTTTCGACGAAGACGAGGACGGCGAGCTTGTGGGCGAGGGCGGGGGTCATGCGGCGGGTCCGGCGGGGTGGGAGCGTGCCCGGCACCGCCCGCGGGACAACGTTAATTGCCCGGGGGCGCACCGTCATCCGGCGCGGCCGAATGATCGCATGCTTACGAAATAATTACGGCAGCGGGATTGGGAAAGAGCAGTTGGCTGCGGAAGGTGCCGGCGCCCCCGGGTCGAGTGACCCGACCTGTTCACCAATCCCATGCGTTCGTCCCGCATACTCGCCCTCGATGCCGGTGCCGGCCATGTCGCCGGCGGGGTTTTTGCCGCGGGCGCGCGAGGAAAGCTCGTGCTGGAGGAGTTCGCGCTGGAGTCGCGCTCCTCGGATCCCTCGCTGGAACCCGGCTGGATGGAGCGGACCGCGTCGGCGTTGGCCGCGGTGGCAGCCCAGCGGGGCTTGCGGGGAAAGGTGGCGCTGGCCGTGCCGGGTCACCTCGCGCTGACCAAGTTCATCAAGGCCCCCGCCGTCCTGCCGGCGCAGCGCGACCAGGTCATCCAGTTCGAGGCGGCGCAGGCCATCCCATACCCGCTCGACGCGGTCGCGTGGGATCACCTGCAGGTGGCCGGCGACGACCTGGACCTCGAGATCATGCTGACCGCGGTGAAGCTCGAGGTGATGGAGAATCTCTGCGCGGCGGCGGACGCCGCGGGGTTTCCCGTCCGGCGCGCCGCGGCGTCGTGCCTCGCACTGTACCACGCCTTCCGCTTCAACTATCCGGAGGTTTCCACCCCAGCGCTGGTGGTGGACATCGGGGCACGTTCCACGAACCTGCTGCTGGTCGGGCCCGGGGGGCGTTTTTTCGCCCGGACCTTCGCGCTAGCCGGGAGCGCCATCACCGCCGCGGTGGCGGAGGAACTGCAGCTCGATTTTGCCCGGACAGAGGAGCTCAAGCTCCAGGTGTCGGCAGGCCAGGCCGGTCTACCGGGTGATTCGCTCGCGGCCGCGGCCGTGCGGCGCGCCGTCGAGAACTTTTCCAGCCGCCTGCAGATGGAGATCACGCGCACGGTGGGAAATTACAGCTGGCGGACCGGGGGAGGGTCCCCGGGCGCGATTTACCTCAGCGGCGGGGGATCGCTCATGGCCGGACTCGGCGAGGCGCTGACCGCGAAATTCAAGGTGCCGGTCGGACGCTACGACCCGTTGCGCAACGTCGAGCTGACCGACAGCGCCCAGGCCGCCGGGGCGTCGGCGGCGACCCACGTGCTGGCGAATCTCGTCGGGATGGCCCGGCTGGCGGCGACCGAGTCCGGGGCGGCATCCCGCCTGCTGCCGCCAGCGCGACGCGCGGTGCACGAGTTTCGGCGCCGCCAGCCGATGCTGCTCGGCGCGCTCGCGCTCATCGCCCTCGCGCTGCTGCCACCGCTAGGGCATTTCCACCGGCTGGCCACGGCGGAGTCGGAGCGGGCGGCCGCGCTCGCCGCGGAGGTGCCGCGGGTGCGGGCGCTGGTTGACCGCAACGCCGCCAATCTCGGGAAAATTGCGGTCGCACAGAAGCAAGTCACTGCGCTCCGCGGCCTGGTCGAGGCGAAGTCCAGCTGGATCGGATTTTTGGCGGATCTCCAGGGCTGCCTCGCGAAGGTCGAGGACGTCTGGCTGGAGCAGTTTGCCGTGGTGCATCCGCCGGCGGACGGTGCGGTCCCAGGGGCTTCCGGCCCGACGTCGCCACCTCCCACCACGCATCTCCTGCTGAGCGGCCGCCTGCTCGACGTCCGCAACCCGGCCGCGAAGGTCAGTCCCGAATCTTACGAGCGGGTGAAGCAGCTCCTGGCCAGCTTTGCCGCCTCGCGGTTTGTCGCCGCCACCGGAAACGAGCGCTTCGACAATTCCCAGCCGGGCCTCCTGCGCTTCGACGTCACGCTGGTGGGCAACCCGCAGCATCCGCTCTGAAGCGGCGCCCGATGACCTGGTTGGGGAAATATCCCGTGTTTGTCACCGCGCTGGTGGCTCTCGGCCTGGCCGTGCTGGCCGAGGCGGGTGGACTCGGGGAGCGCTGGACGGCGGCAAGGACGGCGCGGCGGCGGGCCGAAAAATTGCACCGCGAACTGCGCCCGCTCGCGGCAGCACAGCCGGAGCCGACGGCCGAAAACGCCGCGAGGATCGAGGCCGAGCTTACCCGGACCAACCAGGTGCTGGCGGCCGTGCGGGCCGAGTTGATGCCGTCCGGTCCGGGAGCGGATCGGCTTGGCCGCGCAGCGACGCCCGAGCACCGGCCGGAAGCGTTTTTCGACATCGCGGCCTTTGTCGAGGCCATGCGTGCCCGGGCGCAGCGGGCCGGCGTCATCCTCCGGCCCGACGAGCGCTTTGGGTTTTCCAGTTACGCCCACGAGGCGCCGGAGGCCGGCCGCCTCGCCGCGGTGTTCCGGGAGCGGCTGCTGGTGCAGTACCTCCTCGAAACGCTGCTCGACGCGCGCCCGCGGCAGCTGTTGTCCGTGCAGCGCGAGCGCCCGGCGGGCGCGGGCGGGCGGAGCGCGGCGGGCGCGGTTGCGGCCGGAGCGGGGGATTATTTTGACCTCGACCCGCACCTGTCCGCGCGGGTGCCGGGCCTCGTCGAGACGGCGGCGATCCGCCTCGCCTTCACGGCGCAAACGGCGGTGTTGCGAACGTTGCTGAACAAGCTGGCGGAATGCGAGCTGCCGGTGGTGGTGCGGGCGGTCGAGGTCGCGCCCGCCGACGGCCCGCCGGACGCGTCTACTCCGGCCCGGCCGGGCGCAACCTCGCTCATCGCGCGGCCCTGGTCGCATTTCACCGTGACGGTGGAATTAATCACGCTCGCGCGTGCCTCCTAGCCGATGAGAACGCAAACCATTGATCGGATATTGCTGGGCGCGGCCCTGATCGCGGCGGTGGCGTCGTGCGCCTGGTTTTGCTGGCCGGCGTCGGGGCCCGGGAAGGGCCGCCGTGCAGTCACGGCGGGTGCGAAGTTTGCTGCGGCCACGGAGACGCCGGAGGACCCCGATCGGGTGGCGGTGATGCCGGAGCACTGGCTGCCGCCGGCGCCGCAGTCCCGGGGACCGCGGTGGGTCTACGACTTGTTCACGCCGCCGGAGATATTTTACGAGGCACAGACGGGAAAGTTCGACGTTATCCCGCCGAACGATCCGGCAAAGGTGGAGGCGCCGGCCGCGCCACCGGGGCTGCAACTCCTCGCCGTGAAGCGCGATTTTTTCCGCCTGCAGCTGATCGGATACGTCGGACGGGACGGCGGCTCGCTGGGCACGTTTGAGAACGTGGCCACGGGCGAAGTGTTTTTGGCGGGTCCCGGGCGGCAGATGCCGGCCCTGGGCCTCGAGATCACGGAGTTCACCGTGCAGCGCCGTCCCGCACGAGGCGCGGACGGCACGACCTTGAACCAGCGGGTCGCCCTGGCCGTCGTGCGCGACACCCGCACCGGCCGGATCACCACCCTGACCGCGGATGAGCGCACGTACACGGACGAACTCTGCGCGATCCTGGCCGATGAGGATGGGGATGAAACCACGCGCGAGGTGCGCAATGGGGAGGAAATTCAAAACTCGGATCACACCTACAAGGTCGAGCGGCTCCAACTGGATCCGCCGGCGGTTGAGTTCAGCCAGGTGGCGTCGGCCTCAACCCAGGTGGTCCGCCTGAGTCTCAGCGCGAGGACGGCCGGTGACCCGCCGACCGCGGCACCGACCGACTGATTTACGCCATGAAATCCAATCCAGCCTTCCACCCGTTTTTTGCCCTGTTCGTCGCCTTGGTCTGGATGGTGCCCTCGTTGGCAGCCGGCGGCGCGCCCGCACCCAGTCCGGCGGTGGCGTCAGTGGACGCGGCGGACTCCGACGCCGCCGGCCGCGAGGAGGTAGCGAATCTCGTCGCGAAGGGGCGCAGCCAATACCTCGCGGGCGAACCGGCCGCCGCTCGGGAGACCTTCCTGGGCGTTGAAGCCCGCGATCCGGGTAACGCCGCGGCGAAGGAGTTCCTGGGCCGCATTGCGCGGGACATGGCCCCAGCCGGCGCCACCGACCACGAGCAGACCCGGGCCCGGTTGCTCGAGGAGGTGACGCGGAGCTGGCAGCGCCCCGGGGTGATCTCGCGGCCCGCGCCGGGCGGGGAAATGTCAGCGGCGATCGCCCCGATCGCGGGAAAGCTAAACGAGATCATTCTGCCCAGCGTCAGTTTCACCCGGGTGCCGATCGGCCAGGTGGTGGCGGCGCTGGGCGCGGCGGCCGAGGAGTTCGACCCAGCTGCGAATCCGCCGAAGGGCGTGAACATTGTGCTGCTCGATCCCAGCAACCGGGCGCCGGTGGTCACGCTCACGCTGCGCAACGTCCCGCTCCGGCGGGTGCTCGACTTTGTCGTCGAGGCCATCGGCTACGAATATCAGGTGCAGGCCGATGCGGTCGTGGTGCGGCCCGCGGGTGAGGTGGCGTCGCTGGAGACGGCGTTTTTCCCGGTCACGCGCGCCACCGTGCTGCGGATGGCGGGCATCAGCGATCGCCCGGCGGCCAGGAGCGCGCCGGTGGGAAAACCCGCCGCCTCGCCCGCGGCCAAGCCGGACGACGAGCCCGCTCCCGGACCGGCGGGATTGAGCGGGGAGGCGTCGGCGATGCGGGCGTTTTTGCAGCAGGCCGGCGTGGGCTTCGATGCCGTGCCGGGCGCAAGCCTGGCGTACGATGGCTCGGCGATCGTCGTGACCCAGACCGTGCGTAACCTGGAGCGCATCCGGAACATCCTGGCCCGCTACCACGACGTCCGGCAGGTCGAGATCGAGGCGAAGTTCATGGAGGTGCAGGACGGGGCGCTGGAGGAGCTGGGAGTGAACTGGCATGCGTCGAACCGGCGGGCGCAGGGCACCAACGGCGCCCAAGTCTACACCAGCAGCAACCGCACGCTGGCGAGCGCGTTCGCCAACCAGTCGTCGAGCCAGCAGGGCAGTATCATCCGGCCGGAGGATACCCTGGTCGGCGGCGATGGCAGCGTGACGGTCACGCCCCCGATCAACCTGCCGATCACGAACAACCCTCCGCAACTTCCCGGGTCGGCGGACCTGGGCATGCCCGCGTTGCCGCTGGGCGTGGTCACGGGAGTCCTGGGCGAATTCGATGTCACCGCCGTCGTGCGCGCCCTGTCGCAGCAGCAGGGCACGGACCTGTTGAGCGCGCCCAAGGTCACCGTGCTTTCGGGCAATGCGGCGACGATCAAGGTGGCGCAGGAGATGCGCTACCCGCAGAGTTTCGGCCAGACTCAGAGCCAGGTCGGCACGGGCAACGCGAATGGCGGCGGCTCGGCGGGCGTGGCGATCACCGCGGGCACGCCCCAGGAATTCACGGAGCGCAATGTCGGCGTCGAGCTCCGGGTCACGCCCACCGTCGAGGAGGACGACTACAGCATCAGCCTCGACCTCAACCCGAAGGTCACGGAGTTCGACGGCTTCGTCGAGTTCGGCGGGCCCAGCATCGCGATCTCGGGTGGCACCACCGTCACCGTGCCGTCGGGTTTCTATCAGCCGGTCTTTTCGGTGCGCGACATCTCGACCAAGGTCACGATCTGGGACGGCGCCACGCTGGTGATGGGCGGACTGACCCGCGAGGAGGTGAAGAAAGTGAACGACAAGGTGCCGTTCCTCGGCGACCTGCCGCTGCTGGGCCGGCTGTTCCGCTCGACCGGCCAGAGCGCGCAGAAACGCAACCTCCTGATCTTTGTCACCGCGAATCTCGTGAATCCGGGGGGCGCGCTAAAAAAGCATGGTCCCCAGCGTGGACCGGCCGGCGCGCTGTACCCAAACCCGGCGACCGTCACGCCGGGCAGCGGGGAGCCGCGCCTCCGCTGATCAATGTGCGGCGGAAGCCAGTTCACGGCTTGCCAGTGGGGACGGTTTTTGGCGTAGTTGGCACAGGTCAACGGATGTCAGCACCCCGCCCATTTGCCATGAAAACACCCGTTCTGTTTTTTATTCTGCTGGTTCTTGCCGGGATCGTTAACGCCGCGCCGCCGACCGGAAACTGGTCCCCGTTGCCGGCGGACGTGGCGCTGGAAACGGGGGGATTGTTCAAGTCACTTAACCTGGCGATGAATCAGCACGATATCCATCAGGTGATGAGTTACTACGCTCCGGACGCCACGGAAGAGGTCCAAATGGGTGGCTCCCGGATTGCGGTGCCCAACATCCAGGAACGGAGAAAATCCGAGATCAAACGCCTGGTTGAGACGGGCTCGACGCTGCCGGATGTCGCGCTCAGCAGTTTGCAATACCAGCCGGGCGCTGCGCCGGGCGAATTTCGTATCCGGCGCATGGTGTTTCGGTCCAGGGCGGCGACCGGGTCGCCCGCCAGCGAGATATGCTATGGTTTGCGCCGGGGCGCACAGGGCCTGGTGATTACTTCGACGGTCACGCATCCGCTCACTTCCAATGCCGTGCGCGTCACCCCCGCGGCCCGTCCGGTCACCGAATTTCCCCTTGGGGCGAATGGTCTCCCCACCGAGGTGGAGCTCACCAATGGTGTCCGGTTGCATGAGGTCTCCGTTGATTTCTGGCAGTTGGACACCGTCACGCTGCGGCATGTCGCCGGCGTCGACCCCATCAAGCTGGACCGGATTATTCCGGCGCAACGGACGCTGTTTGAGAGCCAGCTCATGGAACGGATAAAGCAGCAGCGCGCGGAGGCATACCGCGCAGCCGTAGCGGCCGCCGCCCAGGACAGAGTGCGCGAGGCCGCAGAGGCGCAGCAGCAGGTGGCTGACAATCAGCAGCAAGCGCAGCAGCAACAGGCCAACAAGCTCGAGGAAGAGGCCGGTAAGCATCATTTGCTGGTCGGCATGACGATGGACCAGGCGCGGCGGGCATGGGGGCAGCCGAACGAATCCAACTCGATCAGCTCGGCCGTGGGGCCCGGTGCAATTTGGTACTACTACGGACGTGGCACCGACTCCCATGGCAATGCGACCGATGCGCAGGTACGTTTCATGGGCGATACGATCATCTCGATGATGAATGTGAAGACGTATTGATTCACTGAGCCTGTTCCCAGCCCGACACCCGGTACGCCGCCGGACGCCCGGGAGGATCGCCCGTGAGCACTTGGAGACGTACCCCCCCTTGACCCGCCCCCGCCCCGCAGTTCTCCTCCCGCATGGCGAAATGGCTGCTGATTGACGGGTTCAACCTCGCGTACCGCTGCTTTCACGCGGTGCCCGAGCTCACGCGCACGGACGGGTTTCCCACCGGCGCGCTGCATGGCTGGGTGAAGTCGCTCTGGCGGCTCGCCGACCAGGAGAAACCCGCCGCCACGCTGGTGTTCTTCGACCTCGGTGGCGCGCAGGACCGGTTGGCGCTCCACGCCGAGTACAAGGCGCACCGTCCGGACATGCCCGAGCCGTTGCAGAAGCAAATCGAGCCCATCAAGGCGTTCACCCGCGCCATGGGGCTCGTGGGGATCGAGCAGGACGGGGTCGAGTCCGACGATTTGCTGGCGTCGCAGGCGGTGGCGCTGGCGGGCGCCGGTCACGAGGTGCTGATCGTGAGCGCGGACAAGGACTTTGCGCAGATCGTCAACGACCATATCAAGATCCTGCTGCCGCCGTCCACGGCCAACCCGCAGCTTGGCTGGCGCGTGCTCGACGCGGCAGGCGTGCAGGAAAAGTTCGGCGTGCCCCCGACGCGCATCGCCGACTTTCTCGCACTGGTGGGCGACACGGCGGACAACATCCCCGGCATCACCGGCGTTGGCCCGAAGACGGCCTCGAAGTGGCTGAACGAGTTCGGCGACCTCGAGGGGGTCATCGCCCATGCCGGCGAATTGAAGCCCGAGCGGTTCCAGGCCGCGGTGGCGGCCGACGCGGATCGGCTGCGGTTGAACCGGAAACTCACCACGCTCAACCTGGCGCTGCCGACGGTCGCGGCCACGCCCACCGCCGTCCGGGCCGCCGAGCTGTACCGGTTGCTGGGGGAGATGGAGATGAAGTCCGCGCTGGCCGAGGCCCGGAAGCGCTACGACCAGCCGGAGCTGTTCTGAGCGCCGCCCCGGTGGCGCGGTCGTGAATTAGGTTCAACCCAATCTTGCAAAGCGGCCGGAAACCCCCGACAAACAGGGACCCAATTTGCCATGGATAACAAAGCAATGATGAAGGCCATCGCCGACAAGGTCGGGCAGGAGAAGGCGCTCGAGATCGTCATGCAGGCCTACAACACCGAGCTGATCACCACGTGGATCGCCCGCATCGAGGCCAACAAACCCCTGGGCGGGCCGCAGCGGCGCGATCACATGGCCAACGCGCTGGAGCGCGTGATGGAAGTCTGCAAGCTACTCTCGTAAGCCGGCCGGACTGGCACCCGCACGGGTTGCAACCGGGGGAAGTGCAGCCGTCTCAGCGGCCTTCCTGCGACACGCCCTGCGGGTCGAAGATGTAGCCGATGCCGTGCACGGTGCGGAAGTCGCCGAGGGTCAGGCCGTGCGCATTGTAGAGTTCGCGCACCTTGACGATGTACTGGTCCAGCGAGCGGCTCTTCACGTCGGCGTGGATGCCCCAGACCGAATGGATGAGTGCCTGGCGGGTGATGACGGCGCCCTGGTGGGCGTTGAGGTAGGAGAGGATGCCGAGCTCCTTGCGACCGAGCTTTTTTACCGGCTGACCGGGGAACGTGATCTCCAGGCGGATGGGATTGATCTGCGCGCCGCAGAAGTCGAAGGGTTCATCGCTCAGCCGCACGTTCTTGGTGACGTTGAGGTCGTGGTTCGACTCGGTGCGGCGGAGCACGGCGTTGATGCGCGCCACGAGCTCGGCGTAGCTGAACGGCTTCGTGATGTAGTCATCGCCGCCCATGTTGAGGCCCTTGACCTTGTTGGCCTCGTCGACGTTGCCGGTCAGGAAGATCGTCGGCACCGAGATGTCGGCCCCCTTGAGCGCCTCAAGCAGTTGGAAGCCGGACTGGTCGGGCAGGGAGATGTCGAGCAACAGCAGGTTGGCGAAATTCTTTTGCAAAAACTTAAACCCATGGTCGGCACGATTGCAGACCTGGGTTTCCATGCCTGCCCGTTCGAGGTGGATCGCGATCAGCTTGGCGAGTTCGGACTCATCTTCGACCACCACAACGAGAGGTTTGGGTTCAGCACGCATAGGCAATGGATTGCGGGACAAGAGCATTCTTTTACAATTGGTGCGGGTGATGTCAATAGGAGTGGTCCGCACGCGCGCGACCCCGAATTTACTTGAAGCCGCAAACGGCGGAGTGTCCTTTGGCCACGTGCCCTCCACGAAGCCACTGTTGATGCTGGGACTGCCGAAGGGCAGCCTTGAGGAATCCACCAAGAACCTGTTCGCCAAGGCGGGGTGGAAAATCACCACCAGCTCCCGTTCCTACAAGCCGTCGATCGACGACGCCGAGCTCGACGGGCGCTTTATCCGCGCGCAGGAGGTCAGCCGCTACGTCGAGCACGGCTTCTTTGACTGCGGGCTCACCGGCTACGACTGGATCCAGGAGAATGCCTCCGACGTCGTCGAGGTCTGCGACCTGATTTACAGCCGCGCCTCCGTGCAGAAGTCGCGCTGGGTGCTGTGCGTGCCCGAGACCTCCGCCATCACCAAGCCCGAGCAGCTCGCCGGCAAGCGCGTGGCGACCGAGCTCGTCGGCACCGTGCGCCGCTACTTTGAGAAGAAAGGGATCAAGGCCGAGGTGGAGTTCTCCTGGGGCGCGACCGAGGTCAAGGTGCCGGACCTCGTGGATGCGATCGTGGACATCACCGAGACCGGCAATTCGATCCGCGCCAACAAGCTTCGCATCATCGACACGCTGCTCGAGACCAACACCAAGCTGATCGCCAACAAGCAAAGCTGGGCCAACCCGGCCAAGCGGAAAAAGATCGAGACGATCGCGCTGCTCCTCCGCGGCGCGCTCGAGGCGGAAAGCAAGGTCGGCCTGAAGATGAACCTGCCCAAGGGCGCGCTCGCCGCCGTGGTGAAGGCGCTGCCCGCCCTGCGCAACCCGACCATTTCCCAGCTGAGCTCCCCCGAGTGGATCGCGCTGGAGACGATCATCGACGAGAGCGTGGCCCGGGAGATCATCCCGCAGCTCAAGGCGCTCGGCGCCGAGGGCATCGTCGAATACCCGCTGAACAAAGTCGTGTATTGAATTTCGAATTTGGATTTTCGAATTTCGATTGCACCGGCGGCCGGCAGCGCGCCTTTGCCTTTTCCTGACAAGCGGCCATAATCGAAAATCGAAACTCCAAAATCGAAAATGTCCAAAGTCACGCTCGGTCTCCTGCAGCACGCCTGCACCGCCGATCCGGCGGCGAACCTGGCGAAGACCCTCGCGCTCGCGACGCAGGCGGCGAAGCGGGGCGCGAAGATCATCTGCACGCAGGAGCTCTGCCGTTCGCAGTACTTCTGCCAGAGCGAGAATTATGCGAACTTCAAGCTCGCCGAGCCCATCCCGGGCCCGAGTACCGCGGTGTTCCAGCAGTTCGCGAAAAAACACCGGGTCGTGGTGGTCGCCTCGCTCTTCGAAAAGCGGTCCGCGGGCCTCTATCACAACACCGCCGTCATCATCGACGCCGACGGCAAATTCCTGGGCCGGTACCGGAAAATGCACATCCCGGACGATCCGCTCTACTACGAGAAATTCTATTTCACGCCGGGCGACACCGGCTTTCGCGCCTGGCAGACCAAGTACGGGAAAATCGGCGTGATGATCTGCTGGGACCAGTGGTACCCGGAGGCCGCGCGGCTCACGGCGCTACAGGGCGCGGAGATCCTTCTCTATCCGACCGCCATCGGCTGGCACCCGAAGGAGAAAAAGCCCCATGGCGCCGACCAGCACGGGGCCTGGGAAATCAGCCACCGCGGCCACGCCGTGGCCAACGGCTGCTTTGTCGCCGCGGTCAACCGCATTGGCGTGGAAAAGCCGGTGGACGGAGCCGGCCTCGAGTTCTGGGGCCAGAGTTTTGTCGCCGGCACGAGCGGGCAGATCCTCGCCAAGGCCAGCGCGGACCGGGAGGAAATCCTCCTCGTCCCGGTCGATCTGGCCCAGGTCGACACCACGCGCACGCACTGGCCGTTCCTGCGCGACCGCCGGATCGACGCCTACGGCGACCTGACGAAGCGGTTCGTGGACTGAGCATGACGGCGCCGAGGTCGAGAATCCCCGCCGCGCTCGGCTTCCGAATGCCGGCGGAGTGGGAGCCGCAGGCCGCGGTCTGGCTCTCCTGGCCGCACCGGCGGATGACCTGGCCCGGCCATTTCCGGCCGATTCCCGGGAAATTTGCGGAGATTGCCGCGGTGATCAGCCGCTTCGAGGCAGTGCGCATCAATGTCGCGCGGCCGCGGCAGGCGCGCGTCCGGACGCTCCTCAACCGGGCGAAGGCCGACCTGGCGCAGGTGACATTGTTCGACCACCCGACGAACGACGCCTGGTGCCGCGACCACGGGCCGATCTTCGTGAAGCACGACCACACCGGCGAGGTCGCCGTCACGGACTGGCAGTACAACGCTTGGGGCGGCAAGTATCCGCCATTTGACCGGGACGACGCGATTCCCGCGAAGGTCGCCCGGGCGCTCGGGCTGCGGCGCTTCGCGATCCCGCGCGTGCTGGAGGGCGGCTCCCTTGACGTGAACGGCGCCGGCTCGCTCCTCACGACGGAGTCCTGCCTGCTTAACCGGAACCGCAACCCGGCGCTAACCCGGGCGCAAATCGAGCGGATGCTCCGCGATAATCTCGGCGGGCAGCAGGTTCTCTGGCTCGGCGACGGCATCGCCGGCGACGACACCGACGGGCACGTGGATGACCTGAGCCGGTTTTTTTCCGCCGATGGCATTGTGACGGCGGTGGAGCGCAACATCCGCGATCCCAACCATGCCGCGCTGCAGGAAAACCTCCGCCGCCTGCGGGACCTGCGCACTCCGGCCGGGAAGCGGTTCCGGATTGTCGAGTTGCCCATGCCGCAGGCGTGCTTCTGCGAGGGAGTGCGGCTGCCGGCGAGCTACGCCAATTTTCTCGTCATCAACGGCGCCGTGCTGCTGCCCACGTTTCGCCAGCCCCGACGGGACGCCGCAGCGGCTGCGACCCTGGCGGACTGTTTTCCAGGCCGGGAGATCATCCCGATCGATTGCCTGGAACTCGTCTGGGGTCTGGGCACTCTGCACTGCATCTCGCAGCAACAACCCGCCTGACCCATGAAACACCTCCTTGCGCCCGTCCTGCTGCTCGCGGCCCTCGCTTTTTCCGGCTGCGAATCGATGCCGGGCGGATCCGGGGGAAGGCCGGGACCGGCCCCGGACCGGGTGCGCACTTTCGCGGGAGATCCGCGGGCGGTTTACGATGCCGCCAGGGCGGCGCTCGGCCAGATGGATTTCAAGGTGACGGGTGGCGGGCCGGCCCAGGGCAGGATCGAGGGTGTCAGCAAGCTGTCGCCCGGCGGAACGCTGCGGAGCACGCGGCAGATTTCCATCTCGGTCCGGATCCTCGAGGTGGCCGAAGGCAGCTGCGAGGTGAGCGTTGTCCTCAAGGAGCTGATCGAGGCGGACTCCTATGATCGTCAGGGCTTTGCGACGGAGTCGACCCTGCGCGACACGCCTTACTACGAGGTGTTTTTCAACTACCTCGGGCTGGCGCTGGCGGCCCCGAAAAAGGACTAAGTTTCGGCTTGCCGCAGCCAGCGGGGCAGGGGAGCCTGACCGTTCGCGGCATAGTCTATCGGTCAAGCTGGCGTCGCCGCGATGCTCCCGCCGGCTTTTCACCTCAGTTCAACAGTCAACCCACGGCTCCGCTTAACGGCGGGGTCATCACCGGTGGGCTGGCGCTTCTGGAGCAGGGCGTCTGTTCGCCGGTTTTCCGCACATGAGTTCAGTAATGCAAGACCTGCTCGCCCAGTCGTCCTTCGACAAGTTGAAGGAAGGCGCGATTGTCCCGGGCACCATCACCGAAATCCGCCAGAACGAAGTTGTTGTCGATATCGGCGGCAAATCCGAAGGCCTCGTCCCCGCCCACGAATTTCTCGACATCGGCGAGCTGCAAATCGGCTCCACCATCGAGGTGCTCGTTGAAAAGCTCGAAGACAAGAATGGCGCGCCCATCCTGTCCTTCGACCTCGCCGAGCAGAAGAAGAACTGGGACAACATCCTCACCAAGTTTCCCGAGGGCTCCGTCGTCGCCGGCCGCGTCAAGGCCAAGGTCAAGGGCGGCCTGATCATCAGCATCGGCGTCGACGCGTTCATGCCGGCCTCGCACATCGACGTGCAGCCGCCCAAGAACCTCGACCAGTACGTCGGCCAGACCTACGACTTCAAGGTCCTCAAGATCAACCTCGACCGGAAGAACATCGTCCTCTCCCGCCGCGAGCTCATCGAGGAGCAGCGCACCAGCAAGCGCCGCAACCTGCTCGAGAGCATCCAGCCCGGCCAGATCCGCAAGGGCGTGGTCAAGAACATCACCGACTTCGGCGCGTTCATCGACCTCGACGGCATGGACGGCCTCCTCCACATCACCGACATGAGCTGGGGCCGCATCTCGCACCCCTCCGAAATGCTCAAGCAGGGCGAAGAGGTCCAGGTCATGATCATCGAGGTGAACCGCGAGAAAGAGCGCGTCTCCCTCGGCCTCAAGCAGACCACCAAGAACCCGTGGGACGAGATCGACCGGAAGTTCCCGGTCGGCGCCAAGGTCCATGGCAAGGTCGTCAACCTCGTGCCCTACGGCGCGTTCGTCGAAATCGAACCCGGCGTCGAGGGCCTCGTGCACATCACCGAGATGTCCTGGACGAAGCGCATCACCAAGCCCTCCGAGCTGCTCAAGGTCGGCCAGGAGCTCGATGCGGTGGTCCTCGGCATCCAGAAGGACGAGCAGAAGATCTCGCTCGGCCTCCGCCAGCTCGAGCCGAACCCGTGGGACATGGTCCGCCACAACTACCCGATCGGCGCCCGCGTCCGCGGCAAGGTCCGCAACATGACCACCTACGGCGCCTTCATCGAGCTCGAGGAGGGCATCGACGGCATGGTGCACGTCTCCGACATGTCGTGGACCCGCAAGGTCAACCACCCCTCCGAGGTCCTGAAGAAGGGCGACGAGGTCGACGCGATCGTGCTCGACGTGGATTCCTCGCAGCAGCGCATCAGTCTCGGCATGAAGCAACTCGCGACCGACCCGTGGTCGGACATCGACGCATTCTTCCGCATCGGCGACGTCGTGCAGGGCACCGTCACCAAGATCACGTCGTTCGGCGCCTTCGTGGAGCTGAAGGACGGCATCGACGGCCTCGTGCACATCTCGCAGATCAGCGAGGAGCGCATCGAGAAGGTGAAGGACGTCCTGAAGCCCGGCCAGCAGGTCAGCGCGCGCGTGATCAAGATTGACCGCGACGAGCGCCGCCTCGGCCTGAGCATCAAGGCCGCCAACTACAGCGCCGAGCAGCTCGCCGCCGAGACGACGGCCTACGAGGCGCTCAACCGCCAGAGCGGCACCGACATGATGAACCTCGGCGACATCATCGACGAGGCCTCGAAGAAGGAATAACCGCCCGCGGGTTTTCCCGACTCACTTCAAGCCGCCCGTCCCGCTCACGCGGGGCGGGCGGCTTTTTTTGTGCCCGGCACAGATTGCCAAGCGCGGCAAAATCCACACAACCCAGACCGTGCCCGCCCGCCCTCCAACGTCTGCCGTGATCCGGGTTTACTCCCGGCTGCTGGAGCCGGCGGAGCATCCGGACTACGCGCGCCGGGCGGTCCGGCCGCCCTCGTGGCGCGACTTCGGGGACCGCACCCAGTTCACCTGCCTGCGCTTCTTCGAGATCAAGGATGGCCGGATCACCAACTTGGCCGAGGAGATCGAGAAGTACACCCGCACGCATGCGCTTGGCCGGGTGGTCTGGCCGTCCTATCCGATCCTGTTTGCCTCCAACCTCGGGGAACTCGCCGACGAGATCAAACGGCGCGGCCTCTATCTGTTCGATGTCTGGGGCTACGTCCCCGGCTCGGGGCCCGGCGGCTACTGGCAGCAGTTCCGGGCGCCGCCCGAGGCGCTGGCGCTGCTGGAAGACCGGCTGGGCGCGCGCTGGCTGGGCACGGACATCGGCGAGCAGGACGGGCGCTACCTCAGCTTGTATGCCAGCCAGCTGACGCCGGCCGCGGCGGGCCGCCGCGAGCAATACGTGAACTTCCAGCGGCACTTCGAGCGGATGGGCGACGATCTCGGCCACAAGCACGCGGTGCTCGTGTCGCTCAATTTCGGCCATTACCTGATCAAGGAGGGCACCTACACGCTGATCGGCGCGGAGACGGCGCAGGCGCTGCCGAACAACCAGGTCTACTACGCCTTCATCCGCGGGGCGGGGAAGCAGTACGGCGTGCCGTGGTTTGGCAATGCCTCCATTTACAACCGGTGGGGGTTCAAGCGCTACGCGGCGCCCGGCCGTGGCGACGGAGACCTCGATTTCACCAGCGAGTTCGGCCCGACCAAGGGGACGAGCCTGAGCCTGTTGAAGCGGTTACTTTACACGCACCTGCTCTACAACGGCATGGTCGCGGGCTTTGAGAACAACTGGATCGAGGACGGCTGGCTCACGCCGGTCGGGGCGATCCAGCAGGCCGCGCAACGCTGGGTGGAACAGCACGGCCAGCCCGGTGTGATGCACACGCCCGTCGCCCTGCTGCTCGACTTTTACGCGGGGTGGACGTTCCCGCGGCATCTCTACACCGAGAAAGTCTATCGCGTGTGGGGCAACCTGCCTTACGCCGCCGGGGACTACCTGACGGATGCCATTCTCGATCTCCTCTACCCAGGGTATCAGGACTCTTCCTATTTTCACGACGAGTCCGGCTTCATCGCGCCGACGCCCTACGGGGACATTGCCGACTGCCTGCTGAGCGATGCGCCGGGCTGGCTGCTGGCCCGTTATCCGGTCGTGGTGGTGGCTGGGGAACTGGCGGGCGGGCGGGAGATTCGCGACAAGCTCGAAGCCTACGCGCGGGGCGGCGGGCAGCTCGTGATCACGGCCGGGAATCTCGCCAAGCTGCCGAGCGGTCTGGCCGGGCTGGACGCCGCGGGCGGGACGAAGACGATTCCGTTTGGCCGGGGAAAAATCACACTGTTTGCCGGGGAATTCGGGGTGCAGACCGTCGACCCGCAACCGCCGCTGGTGAACACAACTGACCGGCCGCTGGCCAAGCCGTACACGCTCACCGACGACGTGCGCCGCGGGCTGGGCGAGATTTTCCGGCAACAGGTGCTCCTCGAGGTGGAAGGCGAGGGGCTGAGCATCGTGACCTGCCGCAAAGGCGCCGGCCACTACACCCTCGGCATCGCCAACAACACCTGGCGCGAGTCCCGCTTTCGGATCAAGCCCCGCGGCGGCAGTATCGAGTCGATCGACGAGCTGACGCTCGACTCGGCGGAGAAGACCGCGGTGGGTTATCTGCCAGAAAGCGTGGACGGCGCCGCGATTGGCCAAAGCGGACCGGTCACCATCGCCGGCGGGGATATCCGGATTTTCTCGGTCCGGCTGAAGGAAACGGGCGTCGAGGACATCCCGCACATCCTGCCGGCGCCGCGACCGTCCGGGCGATTCCTGACTCTGCGCGAGGCGCGGGGCATCAAGGAGGAGATCCTCGCCCGGCCGACCTTCTTCGCGCACTTCGACGGCGTCGTGGTGGACTGGCGCTATTGCCACGACCGGACGCCGGCCGCCCTCGCGGGCGAGGCGGCCTGGATCCGCCGGCAAGGCCTGCGGATCGTGGTAGACCTGAGTTCCGGGATCAATTTCTACCCGGCGCTGCGGCTGGTCGACAATCTCGCGGGGGAATACGCGGCGAGCATGGCGGTCGTCGGCGAGGTGCTGGCCAAGATGCCGATCCTCGGCGCGCGCGACCTGATCCTCTCGCTGCACCGCATGCCCGAGAATGGCTTCACGGCCGAGCAGACGGCCGCGTCATTCGAGCAGACCATCCGGAAACTGGCCGAAACGGCGGCGGCGCGGGGCATCACGCTGCATCTGCGGATGAGCGGGGACAAGGCGCCGCAGAGCCTGGCGAACCTGGCGGGGATGATCGACCGGGTGGGACGGCCCAATGTGCGTCTGGCACCGGCCCTCAGCCTGCTGCTGGCCGAAGCGGGCACGCCCGCCGAGGCCGCCCCGTGGCTGCAGGGCCGGCTGGGGCTGTGGCTTTGCGCCGCCCCGCGGCGGGACATCGCCGGCCAGCCCTATGATCTGCACGCGCCTTTGCATGCCCTGACAGCGGCCGATCTAGCCCGCGTCCGGGAGTGGCTGGGCGCCGCGGGCACGGCGCCGCTCGTCCTGGACGCCATGTTTGCGGATCAGGACGGAGAGTACCTCGACGCGCTCGCCCTCGAGCCGGCCAAAGATAACCAAGCCTGATGCCAGTGGTGCCGGCGGGTTGGGCAGCCGGGATCAGTTCGGCCCGGTCTTGGCCATCTTCCGGGACTTGGTCTCGATGAAGTCGCGGATGACGGCGTTGCGCTGGCGGATGCGCTCGTCCTCCTCGATTTCCTCGGAGGTGCGGACGGCCTCGTGCTTGGCGAGGGCGCGGCGCATCTTCGAGAGGGCGAGATATTCGAGCTGGCGGATGCGCTCGCGGGTGACGTGGAACTTCTTGCCGACCTCCTCGAGCGTGAGCTCGTCCTTGCCGTCGAGGCCGAAGCGCAGCCGGATGATCTCGGCCTCGCGCTCGTCCAGCGACGCCACCATGGCGTGCAGGTCGCTGTTCTGGTTCTTGTCGCGAAGACCGTCGTAGGGGCTGATGGCGTTGTCGTCGCCGACGATCTCGCCAAACGTGGCGGAGTCGCCGTCCTCGCCGACGGGGGCGTCGAGCGAGGCGGGGCGCACGCTGACGGACTTGAGGTGGGCGACCTTGCTGGTGGGGATCTGCAGCTCGATGGCCAGCTCCTCGTCGGTCGGCTCGCGGCCGAGTTCCTCGGTGAGCTTCATCGCGGTGCGGCGCATCTTGGCGATCTTGTCGACGAGGTGGACCGGCAGCCGTATGGTCTTGGACTGGTTGGCGAGGGCGCGCTTGATGGACTGCTTGATCCACCAGGCGGCGTAGGTGGATAGCTTGCCGCCCTTGCGCGGGTCGAAGCGCTCGACGGCCTTGATCAAGCCAATGTTGCCCTCGCTGATGAGGTCCAGGAGCGGCAGGCCGAAATCCTTGTAGTCCATCGCGATTTTCACGACGAGGCGCAGGTTGGCCGAGATCATGTGGTCGCGGGCGGCCTTGTCGCCGCGGCGGATGCGCCGGGCCAGCGTGATCTCCTCGGCGATGGTCAGGAGGGGCGTCTTGCCGATCTCCTGGAGGTAAAGCTGGAGGTTGCTGCGCTCGCCGTGCGGGATTGGTGCCTCGGGGGCGGGGCGATCGGGCTTCTCGAGGAAGGAGGGGGGGGCGTCGGGGAACTCGACGCGGAACGAACGGGGAGACTCCTCGGTCTCGGTGGCGCTGTCGGGGAACTTGGATTTGTTGGGCATGGATGAATTCCTCGTACGGTTGTAGAGGCCTTAGCTCAGTGGTTTGTTCCCGCTTGGTAGCTAATAGCGTTCCAACCCGGGGACGAGCCATTACCGGGCAAATACCAGCCAGTAGCGCATTCAGTAGGCGCGATTTTGGCGCAGGTCGGGTTTCCTGCGTGACACGATGACGCACCTGGGGTGCGCCTCTGCTCAGAACTGCTCAGCCATGGCCACGGCCTTGAAGAGCGCCGAGGCCTTGTTGATGGTCTCCTGATATTCGTCGGCCGGCTGGGAATCCGCGACCCAGCCGCCGCCGGCCTGAATGTAAACCTGCCCGTTTTTCAGCAGGGCCGTGCGCAGCATGATGCAGGTGTCCATGTTCCCGTCATACCCGAAATATCCCAGGGCGCCTGCGTAGAATCCCCGCTGCAGCTGCTCGATCCCCGCGATGATCTGCATCGCCCGGATCTTGGGCGCGCCGCTCACGGTGCCGGCGGGGAACGTGGCGCGCATCAGGTCGTAGGCATTCTTGTCCGGCGCGATGCGGCCCTCGACCTGCGAGACGATGTGCATCACGTGCGAGTAACGCTCCACGGTCATGAAATCCGGCACGGTGACACTGCCGAACTGGCAGACGCGCCCGATGTCGTTCCGGGCGAGGTCCACCAGCATCAGGTGCTCGGCTTTTTCCTTGGCGTCGGCGAGCAGCTCCTTTTCCAGGGCGGCATCCTCGGCCGCCGTGGCGCCGCGCTTGCGGGTGCCGGCGATCGGGCGGATCTCGACCAGACCGTCAGTGAGCCGCACGTGCACCTCCGGCGAGGCTCCGACAATGGAGAAGTCGCCCGCCTCGAGGATGAACATGTAGGGCGAGGGATTGACCGTGCGCAGGGCGCGATAGAGGTCGAGCGGTGACTTCGTGAACGGCTGGGCGAAGCGCTGGGCGCCCACGACCTGGATGATGTCGCCGGCCCGGATGAACTCCTTGGAGTCCTCCACGCACTGCTCGAAGCGCGCGCGGGTGAAGTTGCCGGCGGGAACCTCGATCTTCGCGGGCTCGACCAGCGGGGCGGGGGCCAGGTCGCGGGGCTGCTTGAGCAGGTCATGGAGGGCGCGCACCTCGGCGACGGCGGCGTCGTAGGCGGCGCCCGCCTCGCCGTTCACATGGGCGTTGACGCACAGGCGCAGCGTCTGCTTCGCGCGGTCGAAGATCAGCAGCGAATCCGACAGCATGAAGTAAAGCAGGGGCACCTTCAGGTCGTCGACTTTGGCCGCGGGCACGGTCGGCTCGATCCGGGTGATGTACTCGTAGCCGACAAACCCGACGGCGCCGCCGGTGAAGCGCGGCAGGCCGGGCAAAGTGACCGGCCGGTAGCCGCTCATCTCGGCCTCGATCAGCTTGAGCGGGTCGGGCGGGGTGGGCACGGTCTGCGCGGGCCGGCCGGGCTGGCGGATCTCGGTCGTGACCGGGCCGCAGATGAAGACCTTGCGCGGCCGGCAGCCGATGAAGCTGTAGCGCGAGAGCCGCTCGCCCCCCTCGATCGACTCGAGCAGGTAGGACGGGCCGGCCGCCTTGAGCTTGGCATAGGCCGAGACCGGCGTCTCGAAGTCCGCCATCAGGTCGGTGTAAACCGGGATGACATTGCCTTGCGCGGCGAGGCGGAGAAAGGCGTCGCGGGTGGGGTGGATGTTCATCGGCGGAGGCTGGGCTTATGCGAGCCCGCGCGGGGCGCGGCAAGGCGAATGCGCGGCCGCGATTTTTGCCGAAGATTTGGACTGGCGAAAATTTCGCCACGCGCAAACGTGGGGTGCGTTCCAAGTGCCCTGCCCCCGATGACCCTAGCCCAGCCCACGCAAAAACGAGTGCTCGCCGTCATCATGGGTGGCGGCCGGGGCACCCGCCTGCACCCGCTCACGGCGGAGCGCTGCAAGCCCGCGGTGCCGCTCGCCGGGAAGTACCGGCTCGTCGACATCCCGATCAGCAACTGCCTGAACTCCGACATCAACCGCATCTTTCTGCTCACGCAGTTCCAGACCGCGTCGCTGCACCGCCACGTGCAGGGCACGTACCACTTCGACCCGTTTGGCGGCGGCTTCGTGGACATCCTTTCCGCCGAGCAGACCGAGAAGGGCGCCCACTGGTACCAGGGCACCGCGGATGCGGTCCGCCGCAACCTGATCCACTTCCGCGCGTTCCCGCACGACCTCGTGCTCATCCTCTCGGGGGACCAGCTCTACCGGATGGATTACCGGAAAATCATCGCCCAGCACCTGGAGACCGGGGCGGACGTGACGATCGCGGCGATTCCATTTCCCGTCTCGAAAGTCGCCGGTCTGGGCCTGATGCAGGTGAAAGACGACCTGTCCATCGGGCGCTTCGTGGAAAAACCGAAGGAGGCCGCCGTCATCGACAGCCTGGCGCTGGGTCCCGCACTTGAGGCCCAACTCGTCACTCCCTCGAAGGAAAAGCGCTGCCTCGCTTCGATGGGCATCTATCTGTTCAACCGCACGGCGCTGGCCGATGCGCTGGAGAACACGATGACCGACTTCGGCAAGGAGATCATCCCCGGCATGCTGGGCAAAAAGAAACTGTTCGCCCACATCTTCGAAGGCTACTGGGAGGACATCGGCACGGTGCGCGCCTTCTACGAGGCCAATCTTGCGCTGGCCCAGCCGCTGCCGCCGTTCAATTTCTTCGATCCCACCGCCCCGATTTACACCCAGGACCGGTACCTGCCGGCGTCGAAACTGAACAAGTGCGCCATCGACCACGTGGTCATCGGCGACGGCTCCATCCTGACCGACTCGACCCTGAAGCACAGCGTGCTCGGCATCCGTTCCTACGTCGGCGAAGGTTCGGTGCTGGAGGACACGGTGCTGATGGGCGCGGATTACTACGAGACCGACGAGCAGCTGGCCGCCAACCTGGCCCGCGGCCGGCCGCACCTGGGGCTCGGCAAGAATTGCCGCGTCAAGGGGGCCATCATCGACAAGAACGCCCGCATCGGCGACGGGTGCGTGCTGGATGTGGCGGGCAAGGTCGACGGCAGCTATGCCGGCGGCGCCGTCATCATCCGCGACGGCGTGCTGGTCGTGCCCAAGGGCGCGGTGCTCCCGCCGGGCACGGTCGTGTGATTTTTCAGCGCGTCGCCGGTTCCAGCGGCCGGGAAGGGCGCCGGATCAGCCACAGGCCGGCCACCACGAGGAACAGCGAATAGAACGTCCCGCGGCTGAGGCCGAGGATCAGCGACACATCGGCGTCGGGCTCGCGGAAATATTCGCCGATGACCCGCACGACGGCGTAGACGGCGAGGTATTCCCCGGCCAGCCGCCCGGGGCGTCGCCGCACCACGTCGCTGCGCCAGAACCGCCACTGCATGAACGCGAACAGCAGCGCGCCCTCAAGGGCGGCCTCGTAAAGCTGGGAGGGATGGCGCGGCATGAGCGGGGGCGGGCTGGCGGGAAAGATGACCGCCCAGGCGACCCGGGACGGCCGGCCCCAGAGCTCGCCGTTGATGAAATTGGCGATGCGCCCGAAGAACAGGCCGGCGGACCCGACCGACGTGATGAGATCGGCGAGATGAAAAAAGCGGATCTTCGAGGACCGGGCGAACCAGGCCAGCGCCAGGACCACCCCGACCATGCCCCCGTGGCTGGCCATCCCGCCTTCCCAGACGCGGAAAAAACTGAGCGGGTCATGGCGCAGCTGCTCGGGGTGGTAGAGCAGGAAGGAGCCGATCCGCCCGCCCAGCATCACGCCGATCACGAGCGCAAAGATGAGGTCAGCGATTTTTTCGACCGGCAGCTGGGAGCGGCCGGCCCGGGCGTAGCGGGCGAGCAGCCAGGCGCCGGCAAGGAAGCCGAGCACGTAGGCGAGGCCATAGTAGCGGATGCCGATATTGCCCCAGTGCGGGCCGAGAAAATGCGGCAGGTTGTTGGTCCAGTAGGCGAGGAACATGGCGGGTCGCGGCGGAGTGCGTCAGGTCTTGCCGGGCAGGGGCGGATTGGTCGAGCCGTCGGGCCGGCGGCCGCGGGCGGCCTTCTGCTGCTTGGCGCGGGCGAGCTCCCGCATGTCCACGGCGACATCGTCCTTCTCGAAAATCTCGCGGCCGAGCAGTTGCTCCATCACGTCCTCCATCGTGACGACGCCGGCGGTGGAGCCGAATTCGTCCACGACCACGAGCAGCTGCTGGTGGGTCTTCAGGAAGACCTGCAGGGCGTTGGCCACGGTGACCGTCTGCGGGATGAAGTGAATTTCGTGCAGGAGGGATTCGACGAGCGCGAGGTCCTGGTCGTTGGCCTTCGCCTTGAGCAGGTCGCGGCGGCGGGCGAGGCCGACGATGTCGTCGAGGTTCCGGCCGTAGACCGGCATGCGCCCGAACGGCAGGTTGGGAAATTCGCGGAACACCTCGCCGATGGTGGCGCCCTTGCGCAGCGCGGTCACGACGGTCCGCGGGGTCATGATTTCGCTCACGCGGATGTCGTCGAGCGCGAGGGCGTTGGCGATGATGCTCGATTCGCTCTTGCTGAGCGTGCCCTGCTGCGCGCCGCGCTCGGCGAGGAGGATGATCTCCTCGTCGGACCGGTGCACATGGGCGTCCTTGCGCACGACCAGCCGCACGAGCCGGTTGCACACCCAGGTGACCGGAAAGAGACCCTGCCGCAGACCCCAGATCGGATAGACCACGAAGGGCTGCAGCTGCCGCCGGTAGATCACGCCGATGCTCTTGGGCAGGACCTCGGCGCCGACCAGCAGCGTGGCGCCGAACGCGAGGGTGATGAACGCCAGGATGCGGTCCCCGAAAAGATGGGCGCCGAGCGCGCCGATCACGACCGAGCCGACCCCGTTGGCCACGGTGTTGAGGGTCAGAATGGCCGAGATGGTCCGGTCCAAGTCGTGCTTGATGGTCTCGAGCCGCTGGCCGCGCCGGGGGTGCGACTTCTTGAGCGCCTCGATCTCCGCCACCGTGGTGCTGAGCACGAGGGCCTCGAACAGCGAGCAAACGAACGAAACCAGGAGGGTGACGACGATCGCGACGACGAGCCAGTACATGACCCCAGTTTATGCAGTGGGGGTGCGTTGCGAATACAAACTGCAGGCCGCCGGCGAGGTGAAAACAGCCTTGCCGCGGTCTGGCCGCGTCCGCGTAGTCTTCCGGGATGAGCGAACTCCAGCGCACCCCCCTGCGGGACTTTCACGCCGCGCATGGCGGCCGGCTGGTGGATTTCGCCGGCTGGGAGATGCCCGTCCAGTACCGGAGCATCCTGGAGGAGCACAAGACGGTGCGCCGCGCCGCCGGCCTCTTTGACGTCAGCCATATGGGCGAGGTGGACGTGCGCGGGCCCGAGGCGGGGAAGTTCCTGAATTACCTCGTCACGAATGACATCAGCAAACTCCACCCCGGCCGCGTGCTCTACTCGCCGATGTGCTACCCGAAGGGCGGCGTGGTGGACGACCTGCTGGTCTACATGTGGGGGCCGGAGAACTATTTTCTCTGCATCAACGCCGGCAACATCGCCAAGGACCTCGCGTGGATCCGCGAGCAGGCGGCGAAGTTCGCCGTCACCATCACGGATCACTCCGCCGATTTCGGGCAGCTCGCCGTGCAGGGCCCGCGCGCCGTGGCCATCGTGCAATCCCTCACGCCGGTGAAGCTCGCCGCCGTGAGCTACTACCATTTCACCGAGGGGCCGGTGGCGGGCATCCATTGCCTCATCAGCCGCACGGGCTACACCGGCGAGGACGGCTTTGAACTCTACGTGAAGGCGGGCGAGACGCTGCGGCTCGCCGAGGCGCTGCTGGCCGCCGGCGCGCCGCACGGGCTGGAACTGGCCGGGCTGGGCGCGCGGGACAGCCTGCGGCTCGAGGCGGGCTTTCCGCTGTACGGCCACGAAATCACCCAGGACATCTCGCCGCTGACCGCGGGCCTCGGCTGGACGGTCAAGCTCGACAAGGGCGCCGACTTCATCGGCCGGGCCGCGCTGGTGGCGGAAAAGCAGGCCGGATCCCAGCAGAAGATCGTGTATTTCAAGACCGGTGACCGCCGGATCGTGCGGGGCGAGACCCCGGTGCTCGGCGCGGACGGCGCCGTCGTGGGCCGGGTGGTCTCGGGCACGCTTTCGCCGATCCTCAACGAGGCGATCGGCTCCGCCCTGGTCGCCAGCGCCGCCGCCGCGCAGCCGCTCGCCGTCGACATCCGCGGGACGAAACTCAATTTGCAACTGGTCAAACCTCCCTTCGTCGAACTAAAAAAAGCCCCATGAGCAACGTCCCCGCCGGCCTCCGTTACGCGAAATCCCATGAATGGCTGAAGCTGGCCGGCGACGGCACCGCCACCATCGGCATCAGCGACTACGCACAGAATTCGCTCGGCGACATCACCTATGTGCAGATGCCCAAGGTCGGCGCGGTCCTGAAGGCCGGCGAGGTGTTCGGCGTGGTCGAGTCGGTCAAGGCGGCCAGCGACCTCTACGCGCCGGTGTCCGGCACGGTGCTCGCGACCAATCCCGCGCTCGAAAGCGCGCCGGAGACCGTCAACAAGTCACCCTACGACGACGGCTGGATGCTGAAGCTCAAGCTCGCGAATCCCGCCGAGGCCGCCGCGCTATTCGACGCCGCCACTTACGAGAAACACGCGAGCTGACCATGGAAACCCCGCCGCCGGTGCCGCCCGATCCCGCGCCGCCGGTGGTTCGACCGGTGGCCGCCCCGGTCGTGTCCGGGGCTCCGGCCAATGAAGCCCTGCTGCGGGCGCAACGGGGTGGTGGCCGCTGGTTCTTCTGGATCGCCGGTCTGTCCCTGATCAATTCGGTCGTGATCCATACCGGCGGAAATTTTAACTTCGTCGTCGGGCTCGGGTTCACGGCGATCGGCGACACGGTGCTGCACTCGATCGGGCCGGTGGGACACATCCTGGCCTATATCTTCGACGCGTTCGTCCTGAGCCTGTTCGTGCTTTTCGGCTACTTCGCCCAGCAGGGGAAAATCTGGGCGTTCATCGCCGGTTTGGTGCTCTATGCCCTCGACGCCGTGATCTATGCGGTGCTGCCGGACACGCCCGAGTGGCTGCCGATCGGGTTCCACGCCTTCGTGCTTTTCGGCATCTGGGGCGGCCTGCAGGCCGCGCGGAAGCTGCGGCACGCCGCCACGCCGCCCGTGATCTGAGCGGTCGGGCTGGTGGAGCGCGCTTGTTGCTTGGGGACGCGGCGCCCTCGCGGCGTCCTGAATCCATCCGCGGCGGGGCGCCGCGGCTCCATTCAAACCCACGCGTTGCGGGCAACGCGCGCCAGCCTCAGTCGGCCTTGCCGGAGCGCTCGTGCTTGCGGCGCTCGGTCTGGCTGAGGATGCGCTTGCGGAGGCGCAGGCTCTTCGGCGTGACCTCCACAAACTCGTCGGACGCGATGTATTCGATCGCGCGCTCGAGCGACATCTTCGTCGCCGGGGTGAGCCCGACGCCGACGCCTTCGCCCTGCGAGCGGAAGTTGGTGAGCTTCTTTTCGCGCATGGCGTTGACCGAGATGTCCTCGTTGCGGGGATTCTCGCCGACGATCATGCCCTCGTAGACCTGCTCGCCCGGGCTGACGAAGAGCTTGCCGCGCTCCTGGCACATCACCAGCGCGTAGGCGGTGGTCTCGCCGGCCTCGGTGGCGATGAGGGTGCCGGTGATGCGGGTGAGAACCTCGCCGGCGTAGGGGCCGTATTCCTTGAAGAGATGGCTGAGCACGCCGCGGCCGCTGGTGGCGTTGACGACGTCGATTTCCATGCCGATGAGGCCGCGGGTGGTGATGGTCGCCTCGATCATGGTGGAGTGGCTGAGCTTCTCCATGTTCGTGAGGATGCCCTTGCGGTTCGCGAGGTTGGACATGATGGCGCCGACGCACTCGTCGGGCGTTTCGATCCAGACCGTCTCGAACGGCTCGTGGCGCTGGCCGTTGACGGTCTTCTCGATGACGGTGGGGCGGGAGACGAGGAGCTCGAAGCCCTCGCGGCGCATCGTCTCGACGAGCACGGCGATTTGCATCGCGCCGCGGGCCTTGACGTTGAACACGCCGGCCTTGTCGGAGTCCTCGATGTAAATCGAGACGTTGGTCTTGAGCTCGCGGAAGAGACGCTCGCGCAGCTGGCGGGAGGTGACGAGCTTGCCCTCGCGGCCGACGAGCGGACCGTCGTTAACGCAGAACTGCATCTCGAGGGTCGGCGGGTCGATCTGGGTGAAGGGGAGGGCGTGGCCGTTTTCCTCGGCGGTGAGGGTGTCGCCGATGTCGATGTCCTCAAAGCCGGCGATGCCGACGATGTTGCCGGCGATGCCCGTCTCCGCCTCGGCGGTACCGAGGCCGGTGAACTCGAAAATCTTGCTGATCTTGGCGCGGACGCGCGCGCCGTCGGAGTGGCGGATGACGAAGACCGGGTCGCCGACCCGGGCAGTGCCGCCCAGGATCTTGCCGACCGCGATCCGGCCGACGTAGTCGCTCCAGTCGATGTTCGAGACGAGCATGTGGAACGGCTCGTTCGGCTTCGCGAACGGGGGCGGGACGTGGTCGAGAATTGTCTGGAAGAGCGGACCCATGTCCTTCTTCGCCTCGCCGAGATGGAGCATCATGTAGCCGTCGCGGCCGGAGCCGTACACCACGGGGGCGTCGAACTGCTCCTCGCTGGCGTTGAGCTCCATCAGGAGTTCGAGCACCTTGTCATACATCTTCGCGGGCTCGGCGTTCTCGCGGTCGATCTTGTTGATGACGATGACGACCTTGAGGCCGTGGGCGAGGGCCTTGCGGAGCACGAAACGGGTCTGGGCCTGGGGGCCGTCGTAGGCGTCCACGACCAGCAGCACGCCGTCGACCATGCGCAGGGCGCGCTCGACCTCGCCGCCGAAGTCGGCGTGGCCGGGGGTGTCCACGATGTTGATGGTCTTGTCGTGCCAGTGGACGGAAGTGTTCTTCGCCTTGATGGTGATGCCCTTCTCTTTCTCGAGATCCATCGAGTCCATGGCGCGCTCCTCGACCTGCTGGTTGGCGCGGAAAACCCCGCCCTCCTTGAGCAATTTGTCGACGAGGGTGGTCTTGCCGTGGTCAACGTGGGCAATAATGGCGATGTTACGGATGTTCTGGTTCATGGGCGCGGACACGTTCTTTCTTGGGAAAAAAGAAGAAAGTGCTGAGCGGGGGGGGTGAATGCAAGGCGGAAGGGAGCGATGAATCAGTTCTTGCGCGGCGGGCTCCGGCAGGCTCTCTGGCTGCATGGCAGCAGAGACGGTACAGCCGGCGCCCAGCGCTGGGCGGAAGGTTACGGCGGAGACACTTACGGTGGTTCCCACCGTGCTCGGGCAACCGTTGGCGGAGCCCTGGCGGCGGTTCGCCGCGATCTTGGTGGACCTCGTTGTGGTCGGGTTGCTCTCGTTTCTGTCCCGGCCATTTTTGGCGCTGGGCACCGGTGTGCTGCTCATCGTGCTGCTGGGCAACTCGCCGTCAGTACTGTTGGTAATGAAGACTTTCCGCTGGATTTGCCGTGCGCTGGGCGCCCTTGTGGTCCTGCTGGCCGTGTTGGCCTTGGGCCATGGATCGCTCCTCCGTTCCAGCCAGCTCAACCTTGCCGCGCTGACCGGAGACAGCGAAAGCGCGGCGATGAGGGAGACAGTCCCGGTGCCGCCCAATCCCAACTGGTCCGACCTGCACTCGGCCAATGCCCGGCTACAGGCGCAGGTCGACCAATTGAAGGACGAGATCCGGGAGCGGCAGGCCACGGGCGCTTCCTGGGTCACGCAGGCCCGGGCGTTCACGCGGGCGCTGGGTGTGACCTTCGGCTGGTCGGGACTCTACTTCACGCTGCTCGCCGGCACCTGGAACGGCCGCACGCTGGGCAAGCGCCTGCTGGGCACGCGGGCGGTGAAAATCAATGGCACGCCGCTGACCTATTTCGACGCCTTCATCCGCAACGGCGGCTACGTGGCCGGCGTGGCCATGGGCCTCATCGGCTTTCTCAAGCTGCTCTGGGAACCCAACCGCCAGGCGGTCGAGGACCGCATCGCGGGCACGGTGGTCATCAAAGCGTAGGGGCGCAGTTTTGCTGCGCCCGTCTGAAGCTCGTAAACGACAAGAGGGCGCAGCAAGACTGCGCCCCTACAACCTCCGGAAGATACCGGTGGGGACGCCTGCGCTACGCCAAAACTTGCGTTCGCGGAGCCGGAAGAGGCAATTGGTCGCCCACGGTGGCGCGGCAAGGATCGCAATGCCTGACGGCGAAAAAAATAAGGCCCCGGAACCTTGCGGTCCCGGGGCCAAATTTGGGGGTGGGCGTTCGCCACGCGCTCTTTCCCGGTGGCACACGCTTGGGCGCGCTCGCTTTCGCGGGCGGTGTGCTTCCCGACGCCACTCTCCGCGGCATGCGGATGTTTCGGTCTCATGGCGGGACCGTCCTGACCGTTGCCGGTCGGGATCTTTTGAGTGAGGCCTCTTCGCCCAGTTCGGTCGCCCCCTGCCGGGAGCGGCGCGCCGGACGTGGTGCGGACACGTCTGCAATCTTACTTCGCGTCGGCACCGTTACCACGGGGACGGCGCCAGCTTTTGGCTGGCCGTTGGCCCTGCGTTACGGGTCTGACCTCTTAACTCTCAGGTTGCGTTCGCTTTTGCAGTGTGGCGGCGTGCTTTTTCACGCTGCCCCATTGAGGAGGTTGACGGGCTTTGCCGGGCCCGCTCACTCCCCGCCGCCGCCTCTCCCTTGCGCGCCCTGCTCGTGTGAGCGAACCGGGCCTTTTGGCGGGGGTTGTCCCGCCGGGAAACGCGACTGCGTTCTGGTCTGCACAGTAGCAACCATAACCCTCTGGGGTAACTGTGTCGGCGCACGGGTCGAAACGGCCCGTGGGCCTGACTCGGCTTGAACGCGGTTTCTGATCGCGCCTGGCCGCTCAGCTCCTGATTCGTGGAAAACTGACCGGACACGACTCCGGCCAGAGGAGCTGGTGATATCTGCCTATCAATCCGCTAACGCGGACTGAAGGGGACGGCGGCACCAGCTGCCACCGACCATTCCCCGGTCGCCCGGGATTATCCCAGTCGTGCTCTCGGCGGGTTTTTCAGGCCGCCGCGCTGCGACTGTTCTATCAAGGAACGTCACGAAGCTGTAACTTGGGCGGGTGAAGGAAAGGCTTTGTTCTTCACAACTTCTTCACCAAGCGGAACGGTGAATAACTTGGGGATAATCTGGCTCACCGGTTGTTCACCTGCGGCCTTGCCTCGCGGCCGCGCACCCCGACGCTTGGCCGCCGTCCATGTCCCCGCGCGAATTGCCCATCTACGAGCTCGAGCCGGCCATCCTGGCGGCGCTGCGCGCCGCGGGGCGGTTGATCGTGCAGGCGCCCACCGGGTCCGGCAAATCCACCCAGATCCCGCAGATGTTGCTGGAGCACGGCCTCTTGGGCGAGCGGGGTGAGGTGGTGGTGCTCCAGCCGCGGCGGCTAGCGACCCGGATGCTGGCGAAGCGGGTGGCGGAGGAACAGGGCACTCCGCTGGGCGGCGTGGTCGGCTACCAGATCCGGCTGGAGTCCCGCGTCAGCGAGCAGACACGCATCCGATTCGTGACCGAAGGCATCCTGCTCCGGCAGATGTCGTTCGAACCCACGTTGCGTGGCATCAGCGTCCTGATTTTCGACGAGTTCCATGAGCGTCATCTCTACGGCGACATCTCGCTGGCTCGCGCCCTGCAACTCCAGCAGACCACGCGGCCCGACCTGAAATTGATCGTGATGTCGGCCACGCTCGATTCGGGCCTGCTGAAGGGCTACCTGGCGCCGTGCGAGGTCCTGGTCTCGCAGGGCCGCAGCTTCCCGGTGCGGGTCGAATACCTGCCGAAGTCCGTAAATTTCGATAACGAGCCGGTGTGGGAGGTCGCCGCACGCGAGTGTGAACGCGTGGCCGGCGAGACGACTGGTGATCTGCTAGTCTTCATGCCTGGTGCGTACGAGATCAGCCGCACGGTGCAGGCCATCCAAGGCACGCGGACGTTGCGGGAGTTCGTGACGTTTCCGCTGCACGGCGAACTGCCGCCCGAGCAGCAGGACCGGGCGGTGGCGCGTTACGAGGCGCGGAAGATCATCGTGTCCACGAACGTCGCCGAGACCTCCCTGACCATCGACGGTGTCACGACCGTGATCGATTGCGGCCTGGCGCGCATTGCCCGCTACGACCCGCACCGCGGCATCAACACGCTCCTGATCGAAAAAATCTCCGCCGCCAGCGCCGACCAGCGGGCGGGACGGGCTGGACGCACCGCGCCCGGAGTGTGCGTGCGGCTGTGGACCGAGCGCGAGCACGGCCAGCGCGCTCCGCAGGAACTGCCCGAGGTGAAGCGCCTCGACCTCTCCGAGGTGGTGCTCACGCTTAAGGCGAGCGGCATCGACGACGTGGCGAATTTCCCCTGGCTGGAGAAGCCCGAGCCGAGGTCGCTCGAGCGCGCCGAGACGCTGCTGGCCGACCTCGGGGCGCTGGCAAATGGAGCCGCGGCGCCCCCGCCGCGGCAGGGTGGACGCGGCGAGGGCGCCGCATCTCCAACGAACAGTCGTGGCACCATCACCCCTCTCGGCCGGACGATGCTCCGCTTCCCGGTCCACCCGCGGTATGCGCGGATGTTTGTCGCCGCACAGGAACGGGGCTGCGTCCGGCCGGTGGCGCTGATGGCGGCGCTCACGCAGGGGCGGAATTTCCTGCTGCGCGGTGGGTCGAAGGAGGTCGAACAGGCGCGCGAGGACACGCTGGGTGAGGAGCACGAGAGCGACTTTTTCCTCCTGATGCGCGCCTGGCGTTTTGCCGACAAGGCGAACTACTCGTTGGATGCATGCCGGCGGCTGGGGCTGCACGCGCAGGGGGCGCGCCAGGTCGGGCCGCTGTTCGAGCAGTTCCTCGCGATCGCCGAAAAGGAGGGCCTCGACGTGAGTGAGCGCCGCACGGACGGCGCCGAGATCCGCAAATGCGTGCTGGCTGGGTTTTCCGACCAGCTGGCGAAACGGCTCGATGGCGGCACGCTGCGCTGCGCGCTGGTGCACAACCGCAAGGGCGTGCTCGCGCGGGAGAGCGGCATCCAGAAGGCGCCGCTGTTCGTGGCGGCTGAGATCAGCGAAGTCGGCGGCCGCGGTGGCGAGGTAAACACGCTGCTGTCGCTCGCGACCGCGATCGAGGAGGCTTGGTTGAAGGAGATTTTCCCGGACGACTATCGCGAGGTGCGGGCGGTGACCTACGACGAGGCGATGAAGCGCGTGGTCTCGCGGCGCGAGCGGCGTTTTCGCGACCTGGTGCTCGAGGCGAAGACCAGCAGCGACGAGGCGCCGCTCAACGAGGCCGCCGCATTGCTGACGAAGGAAGTGCTTGCCGGCCGGTTGAAGCTGGAGGCCTGGGACGAGACGGTGGAGCAGTGGATCATTCGGGTGAACCGGCTGGCCGAGTGGTTCCCCGAACTGGAGGTGAATCCGCTCACGGACGCCGACCGCGCGACCCTGATCGAGCAGATTTGCTACGGTGAACTCGGCGCCCGTGACATCAAGGACAAGCCGGTCATGCCGGTGCTCAAGGACTGGCTGACGGCCGAGCAACTGGCTGTGCTCGATGACTATCTGCCGGAAAAGCTGACGATGGGCAACGGCCGCAAGTCGCGGATCTCGTACGCGAAGGAGGGCCCGCCGGTGCTGAGCGCGCGCATCCAGGAGCTTTATGGTGTCGAGGGGAAGTTCACCCTCGGCCACGGCCGCGTGCCCGTGAAAATCGAGGTGCTTGCGCCCAACCAACGCCCGATCCAGGTGACCGACGACCTGACCAATTTCTGGCGCGAGCAGTACCCCAAAATCAAAACCGAGCTCTCCCGCCGCTATCCCCGCCACGAGTGGCGGTAGGATATTCCGGCCGCTTGGACTCTTGAGGTTGGTTCAGATTCCCGCGGAGGAACGTGGATCAGCGGACAGTCGCTTGAAAATGAATCGCCGCGGCCGGGCGCTGCCATTCGATCGTCTCGCCGTCGGGGAGCAGGCGGGCGGACGGGTCGTCGACGGAGGTCAGTTTTTTCCCCTCGGCGAGCCGCACATGGACCTGCAGCACGGCGGGCTGGCGGCCGGGATGAAGTGAGACCTCGCCGCGGACCTGGTTGGCCGCGGGGTCCAGCGTCAACTGGTACGAGACCGGGCCGAAGTGGCTTTGAAAGCCCCGGCCGCCGACCGGACCCCGGGCCAGCCACGAGCGATCCGTGCCGCGGGCCAGATGCAGGGTATCGCCGTCCTCGAACACCAGGGCGTCGCGCAGGAGGCGGATGACGGCGATGGGGGTCCAGAGGTGCTGGCGATCGCCCGTGGTCTGGGTGGCGCCGGGCTCGGGGCCGCGCTCCTCGCACCAGGAGTAGAGCGGGGTGCCGTGGTTCAGGGTGGCGTAGAGATACTTGGCCGCGGCATCGCCGTCGCCGCGGTAGAGCAGCGTCTCGGCCAGATTGTCGAGGGTGATGGCGACCCACATGCCGTTCTCCATCCAGCCGGTGTGGATGGGGATGCCGCCGGGACTCATCTTCGCTTCCATCCGGCGGATGGTCCCGGTGATGAGCTCGTCGTCCGCGGGCAGAAGCCGGCAGGGGAAGGCCGCGTTCAACGCGCCCCAGCTGGAGCCGGAAGTCTTGCCGGCCACGCCCGGGATCCAGCGGTAGCCGGCGTCCGGGATCGCGCCGCGCCGGATCGTGTCGATCAGGTCGGTGCGGGCCGTCTCGTAGTTGCGCCGCACTTCCGCGGACTCGGTGGCGAGGCCCAGCTCGGCGGCGGCCAGCATCGTCTGCTCGTCGGCGTAGATCGACCAGACATTGTGCGGGATGAACACACCGTAGAAGCTGTCGTCGTTCTTCAGGCCGCAGTCGCCCATGCCGCGTGGCATCAGCCCGTAGTTGAGCGGCTTGGCGCCATTTTCCAGGACGCGGCTGCGCTGGCGGGCGCGTTCCTGCCAGCGGCTGCTCGCGACCATGCGCGGGAACACGTTGGCGAGGAATTCGCGGTCCCGGGTCATCCGATAGTGCTCCATCACGAACCAGCACTTGAAACCCGCGGCGAGCCAGCCGGTGCGGGCCCAGCCCGACGACTCGGACCAGCAACCGTCGAAATTCTGCAGGTCGAGCGACAGGCGGTAGCCGTCGGCCGCCTCGACCGGCAGGCCGGCTTGGTCGAGCGCGATGCTGGCGATGGCGGACTCGCAGGGATTGGCGCAACGGTACAGGTCGGTGCCGGGCAGGGTGCCGAGATAGCCGCCCGGGACCGGTTCGCGCATGATGAAGATGTCGGCCAGCCCCGCGTAGTAGGCATTGCGCACGCCGGGGTCAGGCAGCGCGAGCTGGGTGGTCCGGCCGATGAGCTGGGTCCAGACGGCCCGGGCCTCGGCGAATTCCTGGGCCCAGTCCCGGCGCCGCAGCTCGGGCAGCATGGACTCGTAGACCTCGTAGGGACGGACCAGCCAGAGCACCCGGGTCTCGCCGGGCTTCAGGCGGACGGTGGGATTCAGCCCGTTGGGCGAAACCTGGTAGTCGTCGCCGCCGAGGCCGGCGATGAGCACCCGGTCGGCGCGGGCCCGCCAGCCGGCGATCAGGGCGTCGCAGGCGTTGGCCGGGAGGCCGGGGTCGACGCCGGCGGGATTCACGCCGCGCCAGTTGTCGCCGACGGCACAATGCACCCCGGCGGTGTGGGCCTGGGCGGCATCGGTGTTGGTGAAGGTGACGCGGACCAGCGCGGCGCGGTTGCCGCCTACGACCTCCAGGGTGGTGCGCACGGCGCCGCCGGGAAACTCCGCGACGAGCGCCGGCATCCAGCCTTCCAGCCGGCTCCACGACGACTGGGTCAGCCGCACGCCGTCCACCTCGGGATGCAGGGCGACTTTCCATTGCACGGTGGGACCAAAAAAATTGGCGACCGGGAAACTGAGCAGGTTGTCGTAGCTCCACGACAGCGTGACCACCCCGGGTTCGCAGTCGACCAGGGTCTTGTTGCTGCTATCGGGCAGCGCGACGGTCACCCGATGGGGATAGTCGAACGCATAGCCAAAATCGACATGTGGCCCGGCGGCGGGCGCACTGGCCGTGGCGGCGGAGACTGGCGAAATGAAAGTCAACATGGCGAGCGGCAGGAGCGAGTAACGCTTGAGGGATATCGGAAGGAGGCGGGGAATAGAATGGCGCCGTCGCGGTCGGGGAACCCGCGCCCGCCATGGCTGGCGGTGATCAGGGGTGCAGGATCGAACGGATGATCGCGAGCACGATGCTCACGGCGAGCACGAGCAGCACGAGCATCGCGATCAGCATGAACCAGTGCGGGACGAAGCGGGTGTTGGCCGGAGCCTGGTCCGGTGGAGGCGAGCGCTTGGCTTTCGCCAGGAAGGGCGCCGCGCCCAGGATCAGGAAAAATGCCGTGAACACGCCGAACAGCCATTTGCCGTCGTCGCCCGCGCGCCAGCTCAGCCAGGTCATGTAGCCCGCGCCGGCGGCGGGGAGCAGAAAGAGCATCGTCACCAACCAACGGTTTTTCACGGGAAGAACTATGGCTTTGCCGGGGGAGTCATGACGCCGGAAGAAACGGGCAGCTGCCGGAAGGCTTCACCCGCAAACAGCGTAAGCTCGGCACGGAACTTTTCCTCGGCCTTTTCATTCATGACCAGGCGGGCGGCGCCGTTCTCGAGCACGGCCGCGGCGCGCAGCTTGGCGTTCTTGTCGGTGAGGTAGGCTTCGGTAGTCTCCCCGTGTTTCACGATGAAGAGGATATCGCCAGACTCCGCGTCGAGAGGAAGTCCGAAGTAATGATCACCATCGGTCGAATCACTCTTGGCGAGCTTCAGCGACAGGTCATTCGTGCCATCGCACAGCTCCAGGATCTTGCCGATCTTCGAACTGACCGATCCGTGGTCCTTCAGCCCGCGGGTGTATTCGATCAGGCGTTCCATCAATTTCCCGGTCATTTCGACGACAGGTAGCTGGGTGGAGACACCGAGCTTGCCGAGCTCCGCTTCGATGCGCTGGTCGCCCTCCTGATAGCCAACGACCGTGGCTGCGACCTTCCCGTCCTTGCCGATGAGATACGTGGTCGGAATCCCGCTCACGTTGTACTTGGCCGAGGCGATACCTTTGACCGTATCCTTGCCTGCCGGATCGAAGGCAAATTTACAATGAAAGGTGGTCTCTTTCTCCGGCACCCATTTTAGGTAGGACTCCCGGTCATCCCAGACGCACACGCCGAGCACGACCACGTCCTGGGCCTTGGTCGCTTGGTATATCTGCTCGATATGTAGCATGGAACTCTGACAGGGGCCACTCCATGTGGCCCAGAAATCGAGGATGACGATCTTGCCCAGGTAATCGGAGAGGCGAAGCGTGCCGCCACCCCACGCTTCCGCGGCGAAATCAGGCGCGGGTGTGCCGGCCGGCAGCAGGGGTTTGGTTTGGGCCGCCTTCGGCAGCGGCACCTTGCGGGTCGTCTCGGTGAAAGTGATGGCCGAGCCATCGGGCGTGAGCTCAGCGACGTAGGCTTCCCCTCCCAGTTTGAACGGGCTGCGCACGTCGATCGGCGGGCCCCATTTGCCGCTGTCGTTGAGGTCAACTATCAGCCAGACGGGATGTGACGGAGTCCCGGAAACCGGTTTTTCGTCATCATCCAGTGGTTTGGAAAAGAGGGCATCACCATCGTTTTCGGCGAGTAATGCCTGGTGGGACCGGCCATCAACAGTGATGGTCCCGGTGCGGACCGCACGCCGGTACATCAGGACGCAGTCCATTTCCGCGAAACGGTAAAACGCCAGCCCGTAATCCGCGGCGGACGTCTCCTCCTGCGGTGTGCCGTACGAAGCCCGGATGAGAGTGGGGTTGACGCCGTACAGCACGCGGCCGTTCGCCGTTGTCCTCCGCTTGGTCCAAGCACCGTCACCAGCCGAATTCAGGTCGCCGTCGCCTGTCGCATCGACGAAAATCCTCCACGTGCCGGTGGCGGGTTCGTCGACCGCAAGGTAGTGAAGCGACCTTGGTCCATTGCCGACGGTAAAGACACCATACTTCGGAGTTGCGGCATAGGCGGGTTCCTTGGTCACGCCTGCTGGTCTGGTATCCAGGAGTTTGATCCTCACCGGGTAGTAGCCTAGCTTGGCCGTATCGGCGCCGGTCGGATCGAGCTGGAATGTCCCGGCGGTGGGCAATGCGGCCGAACACGTGTTACCCAAGGGGGGTGCTAGGAGTGCCAGGGCGAGTAAGGCGAAGTTGCGGTAGGATTTCATGTTGGTCGAAGTTCGAAGACGCGGTATTGCGGTCCATTTCCGACGGAGGTTCATATCGGGGCAGTCGGAGAGGGAGGGGATTCGATTGCCAGTTCGCTTACCTGCTGTACGCCGGGGAAAGCTGTGGCTCCGGCAGGGCGCGTTCCAGTGCGGGAAATACCCATCCCGCCGTGGTGCTAGACAGTCCGGTTGAATGGATTTCCCGCCGGGGCGTTCAGGTTTGATTAGTACCGGTTAAGCCCTCAGAAACCATCGGTACTCACCCCAATCAATCCTTCGCACTACCCCCCATGAGCGATGACAAAACGCCGCTGACCCTGCGGCAAAAAATCGGCGTCGGTCTGTTCGTCGTTCTCGGTCCGATCCTGACCGAACAATACTGGCGCAATAACGGCGACCTGCCCTTCATTGGGTCCGTGTCGGTTTGGACACTCGTGGCGGTGGCGGCGGCGGGCTGCGCCCTGGGACTTTGGTTGACCGGTCAAACCCCCGGCAACCGCCTGATTGGGCTCCTGTCGGGGGCACTGGCCGGCGCTGGCAGTGCCGTGGCCTTCCAGCTTTGCTACGGCGGGGTCAATCGGGCGGGGTCCGAGCGTTGGCTCATCCATCTCCTCGGCATGGCTCCGGGCCTGCTGATTGGCTTCGGTCTTCTCCGCTGGACGGAGCGAAAGTCCAAGGAGGCTGCTCCGCCGACCCCCTGAGTCTCGGGCCCCGTCATTTTCCGAAAAGTGGGGACCTGGCGGGTGCACAGCACCCGGGATTTGATCCATTCCCCATATGAAAATCACCCTGCTTGGCCTGCTCCTGACTGGATCCGTGTTGGCGCAAACGGCTCCGGGCCTGACGCCGATGCTGCCACCGCCGAACAACCCAACGGTGCAGCCATCCGCCGAACCCATCCGGGCGGTTCCAGTCGTGTCAGTCCAACCCGCCCGGCCGGCTGGATCCGCGGCTCTGACCCAGTGGCATGGTGCTGATGGCGGCTCCGCCGATCTCGAAACGACGGTGGCGCGCAACCAGCAACAGTGGGCGAGCCTCTGGCAACGCATCAATGGCACGCCACCGCGGGCGTTGGATATCGCGACAGAAATGGGCGTGATGGTGCAACTCGGTGAGCGTCCAACTGGGGGATATCAGGTCCGGCTCCTGCGGAGTTTCACGGAGAACGGCCGCTATGTGGTCGAATACTCGGAGGTCGCGCCGGCACCCGACCGCTTTGTCACACAGGCCCTCACGCAGCCCTGGGTCATAGCCGTCGTGCCGGCCAGTGAACTGCCGGTGGTGTTCAGGATGGCGAAACCCGGCCGGCCCTGAACTCCGGGTGGCGGCCCCAACCGGAAGCCGGTCCCGTCCGCCCGCGGCACGGCTGGGGGATGGGCGTGCTACGGTTTCTTCTTCCGCCCGTTTTTCGGGATGATGTTCAGGTAGGTCTTGTTGAGCATCTGGCTCTCGTAGAGTTCGAGGAGGCGGACGCCCTCGCGCGGCTTGACCATGTCCTTGCGCGTGGCGGCGTCGATCTGGGCCTTCATCTTCCGGCAAAGCTCCTCCTGCTGGTATTGCACGCCCTCGATCACGTCGGCGATGCGGCTGCCGCTCAGCGCCTCCTCGATGTAGAAGCCGTTGGGCTCGTCAGCCTCGAGGAAGACGTGAACCTCGTTCACGCGGCCGAAGAGGTTGTGCAGGTCGCCCATGATGTCCTGGTAGGCCCCGGTGAGGAACACGCCGAGGTAGTAGGGCTTCCCGTTGAGCGGGTGGAGCGTGATGTAGTCCTTGGTGTCCTGCAGGTCGATGAACGAGGAGATCTTGCCGTCGGAGTCGCAGGTGATGTCGGCGAGGATGGCGTTGACGGTGGGTTTTTCCTTCAGCCGGTGCAGCGGGGCGATGGGGAAGAGCTGCTTCAGCGCCCAGTGGTCGAGCAGGGACTGGAAGACGGAGAAATTGCAGACGTACTGGTCGGCGAGGAGCGTGTCGAGGTCGTGCAGCTCCTCGGGCTGGTAGCCGGAGTCGCGGCCCTCCTTGGCGATCTGCTCGCAGATCTGCCAGTAGATCGACTCGGCGGCGGCGCGGTTCTCGAGGTCGAGGTAGCCGAGGTTGAAGAGCGAGAAGGCCTCCTCCTTCTTCTGGAGCGCGTCGTGGAACCGCTCGAGCCGGCCGAGCTTCGACTTGTTCTTCAGCATCAGCTCGAGGTCGGTGACGACCTTGTGCTTGACCTTGGGGTCGTGCTGCTTGGCGAGGGACTCGCGTTTGTTGATGCGCTCGAAGACCTCGACGACGAGGAGCGAGTGGGGGGCGACGACGGCGCGGCCGGACTCGCTGACGATGTCGGGCACCTTCACGCCCGACGCGGCGCAGATCTCGCGGACGTTGAACACGACGTCGCGCGCGTACTCCTCCATCGAGTAGTTCATCGAACTCTCGAAGTTCGTGCGGGAACCGTCGTAGTCGATGCCGAGGCCGCCGCCGACGTCGAGGTAGCCCATCGGGAAGCCCATCTTGGCGAGCTGGCAGTAGAACCGCGTGGCCTCGATCACGGCGTTCTTGATCGTGATGATGTTCGGCACCTGGGAGCCGATGTGGAAGTGGACGAGCTTGAGGCAGGCGGCGAGCTTGGCGGCCTTGAGCTTCTCGCAGGCGAAGAGGATTTCCGCGGTGTTGAGGCCGAACTTGGCGTTGTCGCCGGTGGACATGGCCCACTTGCCCTCGCCGCGGGTGAGGAGCTTGGCGCGGAAGCCGATCATCGGCTTCACCCCGGTCTCGACGGCGAGGCGGATGATGTCGTCGACCTCGGCGAGCTGCTCGACGACGAGCACGATCTTCTTGCCGAGCTTGCGGCCGAGGAGCGCGAGGCGGATGTAGTCGTCGTCCTTGTAGCCGTTGCAGATGATGAGGCGCTGGTTGCCCTCGTGCATGGCCAGTGCGATCATCAGCTCGGGTTTGGAGCCGGCCTCGAGGCCG
>CAIQKV010000012.1 GCA_903872505.1 uncultured Opitutia bacterium | reverse complement strand
GCCAAGGAGGCCTTCCGCCTGGCCGACGCCAAGCTGCCGTTCCACTGCCGTTTCATCGTGCGCGAAGGCACCACCACCTGAGGCTCCGCCTCGCCAACTCCCGACCCGCCATGACTTCCAAAGAAATCCGCGACCTCGCCCCGGCTGAGATCACCACCAAGCTCCGCGAGATCCGCGAGCAGCTCCTCCAGCTGCGCATGCGCCGCCAGACCGGCCAGGTCGAGAAGACCCACGAGCTGCGCACCCTCCGCAAGGACGTCGCGCGCCTCGAAACCATCCTCAACGAAAAGAAACGCCAGGCCGTCGCCGCCTGAGCGCGCCGCCAACTCACCCACCGCCATGTCCTCCGTCCCTCCCGGCTCGCGCAACTCGCGCAAAACCCAAATCGGCTTCGTCACCAGCCGCTCCGGCGACAAGTCCGTCAAGGTCACCATCGCCTACAAGACCCCGCACCCGCTTTATCACAAGGTCGTCAACCGCCAGACCGTCCTCCACGTCCATGACGAGAAGAACGAGACCAAGGTGGGCGACAAGGTCGAGATCATGGAGACGCGCCCGCTCAGCCGCCTGAAGCGCTGGCGCGTCGTCTCCGTGGTCCAGGCCGCCGTCGCCGACATCGGCGTCGCGATCTCCGAGCAGGATGTCGCCGAGACCGTTCCCACCAAAATCACGAAGGCCTGAGCGCTTTCCTAATCTCTTAGCCACCGGAGTTCCGCCATGATCCAACTGCGTTCCATTCTCGAAGTCGCCGACAACACCGGTGCCCGCAAGGCCGCCATGATCTCCCGCATGGGCCAGATCACCGACACGGCCGGCGTGGGCGACATCATCACCGTCCACATCAAGCAAAGCGCCACCGAGGCCACCGTGAAGAAGGGCGAGGTCGCCAAGGCCGTCGTCGTCCGCACCAAGGCCGCGGTCCGCCGCCCGGATGGCAGCTACCTGCGCTTTGACAGCAACGCGATCGTCCTGATCGACGCCACCAACAACCCGCGCGGCACGCGCATCTTCGGCCCCGTCGCCCGCGAGCTGCGCGCGAAGAACTTCATGAAGATCATCTCGCTCGCTCCGGAGGTTCTCTAACATGGCCCAGAAATTTCACGTCAAACGCGGCGACATCGTCGTCGTCATCGCCGGCTCCCACAAGGGCAAGTCGGGCAAGGTCCTCGAGATCCTGGCCGCCAAGTCGCGCGCCCGCGTCGAGGGCGTCGCCATGATGAAGCGCCACCTCAAGAAGTCGCAGGAGCATCCGCAGGGCACCATCGCCGAGCGCGAGGGCTCCGTCCACATCTCCAACCTCATGCTCCAGGCGGTGTTCGACGCCAGCAAGCGCAAGAAGGCCGCCCCCGCCGCCTGATCCCCGCCCACTGCGCGCTTGCCAAACCGGCGGCGCCCCGGCGTTATCTCACCCTTTTCCACGTAAAATCCACTCTCCCTGAACCACCGGGCCGGTCCTCCGGCCGCCCTTAAAATGAGCTACGTTCCCACTCTCAAGAAACTCTACGTCGAGCAGGTCGTCCCTGAACTCGTGAAGAGCCGCGGCTACAAGAACAAGCACGAGGTGCCGAAGCTTGTGAAGATCAACCTGAACACGGGCATCGATGCCGACGCGGACAAGAACCAGATCGCCGACGTGCAGCGCGACCTCGCGATCATCGCCAGCCAGAAGCCCGTCCTCGCGCGCTCGCGCAAGGCCATCGCCAATTTCAAGCTGAAGCCCAACCAGATCGTCGGCTGCCACGTCACCCTGCGCGGCAACGCCATGTGGGAGTTCCTCTACCGCCTCCTCGCGGTCGCGCTCCCGACCATCCGCGACTTCCGCGGCACCTCGCCCAAGCTCGACGGCCAGGGCAACTACAACATCGGCATCACCGACTTCACCATCTTCCCCGAGATCACCGTGGAAAACGTCAAGAAGACCATGGGGCTCGACATCACCATCGTGACCACGGCCGACACCGACGACGAGGGCCGCGATTTGCTCCGACTGCTCGGCATGCCCTTCCGCCGCACCGAGGCCGCCCCCCAGAAAACCACCGCCGCCTAACCGCTCCCGCCGCCATGCCGAAAACCTCCGCCATCGAACGCAACAAGAAGCGCATCCGCCTCGTCGCCAAGTTCGCGCCCAAGCGCGCCGAGCTGAAGGCGATCCTCGCCAACCCGGCCACCACCGACGTCGAGTTCTTCGCCGCCCAGAAGAAGCTCGCGAAGCTCCCGAAGAACTCGTCCAAGGTCCGCATCCGCAACCGCTGCTCGATGAGCGGCCGCCCGCGCGCCTACATCGGCAAGTTCGGCGTCTCCCGCATCACCTTCCGCGAACTCGCCCTCGCCGGCAAGATTCCCGGCGTCACCAAGTCCTCCTGGTAACTTTTTCCCCGGCGCCGGGAGTCGGATATGACCCGCCGCCACTGCCCAACCAACATCCGCCATGACCGATCCGATCAGTGATTTCCTGACCCGCCTCCGCAATGCGTCGAAGGCCGGTCTCGCCGAGTGCGCCTCCCCGCACTCCAAGCTCCGCGAGTCCATCGCCGCCATCCTCAAGGCCGAGGGCTACGTCGCCGATTTCAAGGACGGCGTCGACGCGGCGGGGCACAAGACCCTCGTCGTGACGATGAAATACGTCGCCGGCGCGCCCGCCATCACGGGCCTCGTCCGCGTCTCCACGCCGGGCCGCCGCCTCTACTACGGCTACACCGAGATTCCCCGCGTGCTGAACGGCCTCGGCATCAGCATCCTCTCGACCTCGAAGGGCCTGCTGAAGGATCAAGACTGCCGCCGCACCAAGGCCGGCGGCGAACTGCTTTGCAACGTTTGGTAACCCGCCGCGCACCATGAGCCGTATTGGCAAACAACCCGTTCCCATCCCCGACAAGGTCAAGGTCACCGTCACGCACGGCACCGTCCTCGTCGAGGGTCCCAAGGGCAAGGTCTCGAAGACCTTCGCGCCCGCCGTCAAGGTCACCGTCGGTGACAAGAAGGTCACCTTCGCCCCGACCGATGAGTCGCGCTTCGCGAATGCCATGTACGGCACCGCGCGGTCCATCGTCGCCGGCATGGTCCGGGGCGTGACCGAGGGCTACGTGAAGGAGCTCGAGATCCAGGGCGTCGGCTTCAAGGCCAACCTCAAGGGCAAGCAGCTCGACCTCGCGCTGGGCTACTCGCACCCGATCCTGATGGACATTCCCGAGGGCATCAAAGTCACCGTCACCGACCAGACCAAGGTCAAGGTCGAGGGCGCGGACAAACAGCTCGTCGGCGCCGTCACCGCGGAAATCCGCAGCTATTACCCGCCGGAGCCCTACAAGGGCAAGGGCGTCCGCATCGTCGGCGAGCGCGTCCGCCGCAAGGAAGGCAAGACCGTCGCCTAAGGCCACCCATGAATACCATTCGCAAAGCCACTCTCCTCCAGAAACGCCGCTGGAGAATCCGCAAGAAGGTCACCGGCACCGCCGCCCGCCCGCGCCTCGCCGTGCGCTTCACCACGAAGCACATCTACGCGCAGGCCATCGACGACGACAAGGGGGTCACGCTCGTGTTTCTCGGCACCCTCGCGCCCGAGCTCCGCAAGCAGAAGCTCACGTCCAATCTCGCCGGGGCCAAGGCCCTCGGCGTGGCTTTCGCCCTCAAGGCCAAGGCCGCGGGGATCGCCTCGGTCGTGTTCGACCGCAGCGGCGCCCTTTATCACGGTAAAGTCAAAGTGTTCGCCGACGCCGCGCGCGAAGGCGGCCTCCAGTTCTAATCCATGCCCATGAGCACCGAATCCACTTCCGCCCCCGAGTCCGCCCCGTCCGCTCCCGCCGCTGCTGCGCCCACCTCGGCCCCCGCGCCCGCGCGTGAGTCCCGGGGTGGCGGCCCCGGCGGCAACCGCGGCCCCCGCCGCGATGGCGGCGGCTTCCGCCGCGACGACCGCAACCGCAACAACCGCGACAACAAGGACCAGGGCGACGGCCCGACGATGATCGAGAAGGTCGTCTTCATCAACCGCTGCGCCAAGGTCGTGAAGGGCGGCCGCCGCTTCAGCTTCTCCGCGCTCGCCGTCGTCGGCGACGGCAAGGGCCGGGTCGGCATCGGCTACGGCAAGGCCAACGAGGTCCCCGACGCCATCAAGAAGGGCACCGCGAACGCCCACAAGCGCCTCGTGAGCGTCAAGCTCAAGGGCGACACCATTCCCCACGACGTCTTCGGCGAATACGATGGCGGCAAGGTCCTCCTCAAGCCCGCCACGACCGGCACCGGCCTCATCGCCGGTGGCGCCGTCCGCGCCGTCCTCGAGGCGGCCGGGGTCAAGAACGTGCTCACGAAGTCGATGGGTTCCAGCAACCACATCGCCGTCGTCCACGCCACGCTCAACGGCCTGCTCAAGCTCCGCCTCGCCGCGGACATCACCACGCTGCGCACCACCGCCGGCGACGCCGCCAAGGAATAATTTCCCACCTCCGAGTCCCGCCCCGCGCCAAGCTGCGGGGTGGGGCGCCCTCCCCAGGAACCACCATGAAACTTCACGAACTCAAGAACGTCGCCGGTGCCGTGCACCGCAAGAAGCGCGTCGGCTGCGGCGAAGGCGGCGGCCACGGCAAGACCTCCGGTCGCGGCGGCAAGGGCCAGACGGCCCGCTCCGGCAGCAGCATCCGCCCCGGCTTCGAGGGCGGCCAGATGCCGCTTTACCGCAAGCTCCCGCACCGCGGCTTCAACAATTATAACCACCGCACCGAGATTGCGGTCCTCAACGTCGGCGACCTCGCGTCGCTTGACGCCAAGGTCACCGAGGTCAACGCCGCGGTGCTCGCGGCCAGCGGCCTGATCCGCGGCGGCGAGCAGACCGTCAAGATCCTGGGCGACGGCGAGGTGAGCCGCGCCTTCCAGGTCACCGCGGCCAAGTTCTCCGAATCGGCCAAGGCCAAGATCGAAAAGGCCGGCGGCCAGGCCATCGTCGGCTAAGGCCCGGGCGCGCCCCGTCCGCCGCGCCACCGTAACTCCCGCCCTGCCTCTCCCCATGATTTCCGCCTTCACGAATTCGATGAAGATCCCCGAGCTGCGCTCGCGGATTCTCTACACGCTGGCGCTGCTCTTCGTGGCCCGGGTTGCCGCGCACATCGTGCTGCCCGGCATTGACCCGCACCCGCTGATGAAATTCTTCGAGGACCAGACGGCGGGCGGCGGCGGCGCCCTCGTCGGCATCTACAACATGTTCACGGGCGGCGCGCTCCTGAGGGGCACGGTCGGCTCCCTCGGCATCATGCCGTATATCAGTGCCTCGATCATCTTCCAGCTCATGACCGCGGTCGTTCCCGCGCTCAGCCGCCTCCAGCAGGAGGGCGATGTCGGCCGCCAGAAGCTCACGCAGTATACCCGCTACGCCACGGTCGCCCTCTGTCTCATCCAGGGTGCCATGCTGATCCTGTCGCTGGAGCACCCCGACCGCATGTTCCCCGGCTACGACATCAACACCTACGGGGCGATCGTCGTGGCGGGCAAGCTGGGCTTCCTCATCACCTCGGTCATCTTCATGACCGCTGGCACCATGCTGCTCATGTGGCTGGGCGAGCAGATCACGCAGCGCGGCATCGGCAACGGCGTGTCCCTCCTGATCACGGTCGGCATTCTCGCCGACCTGCCCGGCGCGGCGCAGCAGACGTGGCAGCTGTTCAACCGGTCCGTGGGCACGGGCGCGAGCCTCGGCCTGCCGCAGGGGGTCATCATGGTCGGTCTCTTCTTCGCCGTGACCATGGGCATCATCATGGTCGTGCAGGGGCAGCGCAAGATCCCGGTCCAGTACGCCAAGCGCGTCGTCGGCAACAAGGTCATGGGCGGCCAGAGCTCGTTCCTGCCGCTCAAGGTCAATTACTCCGGCGTCATGCCCGTCATCTTCGCCAGCTCGATCATGCTGTTCCCGCAGACGATCTTCTCGTGGGCGGGCTCGGCCTGGGACGTCAAGTTCCTCCGCGATGTCTCCCAGGATTTTCTCCGCGGCCACGCGATCTACTACGTCCTCTACACTTCGCTGATCCTGTTCTTCAGCTATTTCTGGGTGTCGGTCATGTTCAAGCCGATCCAGATCGCGGACGACCTCAAGAAGTACGGCGGCTACGTCCCCGGCGTGCGCCCCGGCGAGCCGACGGCGCAATTCCTCGACTTCATCATGACGCGGCTGACCCTCGCGGGCGCCATTTTCCTTACGGTCATCGCGGTCATGCCCGACATGATGCTCAACTGGCTGCATGTCCCGCAGCGCATCAGCATCTTCTTCGGCGGTACGGGCATGCTGATCACCGTCGGCGTCATTCTCGACACGATGCGCCAGATCGAAACCTTCCTCCTCCAGCGCCACTATGACGGCTTCCTCAAGAAGGGTCGGATCCGGGCGCGCAACCCCAATGTCGCCGGCGCGATCGGCGAGGCTGCCGATATGAAAACCGTTGGTACCCTGTGGCTTGCGCTGGGAACCATCGCCTTGATCGGTATCGCCGCCTGGGTCGCCCGCCACTGGGCCCTTTAGTTCTTTACTCTGGCCGCGATGGCCGCCATCAACGACCTCTTTTCCCGTTTCGGCCCTCCCGCCAAGACGAGACTCCTTCTCCTCGGTTCACCCGATTTTCGTTCCGAAAACCTGATGAACCAGGTGCGTTCTTTGAATCTTGAGCACGTCTCTCCCGCCACCCTGATGCGGTCGGAGATTTCGCGCCGGTCCCGCTCTGCGGGAACGGATGAAGCCGCCACGCTCGCGCTCCTGCGCCGCTGGTTCTTCGCGCGTAAACCTGATGCGGGTTTTGTCCTCACGGACTTCCCGGCTACGCTGCTCCAAGCCAAAGTGTTCGACGAATGGCTCGATGCCCGCGACGAGGCGCTCAGCGCCGCAGTTGTCGCCGGCCCCGGCTCCCCCGGGCCCGTCGTCTCTCACTATCGCACGCTCGGCCTCCTCCTGGAGGCCGGCGGCCTCGCCGCATGACGATCCCGATCAAGAACAAGGATGGGATCGCCCGGATGCGCGAGGCGTGCGCCATCGCCGCCGCGGTGCTTGATTCGCTCAAGCCCCTCGTGCGGCCCGGCATCACGACGCAAGACTTGGAAGAAGCTGGCCGCGATCTGATCGCGAGCCATGGAGCCCGCAGTTCCGATTACGGTTACCAGATTGGTTCCCGCCGCTATCCGGCGCATACCTGCATCTCGGTCAACGAGGAGGTCGTCCACGGCATCCCGTCCTTCCGCCGGGTGTTGCGCGACGGCGACATTGTCTCGCTCGACGTCACCGTCACCTACGACGGCTACATCGGCGACAACGCGGTCACCGTCCCCGTCGGATCCATCGCGCCGCGCCTGGTGAAGCTCCTTGAGGTCACCCGCGAGGCCCTCGCTCTCGGCATCGGCCAGGCGCTGGTCGGCAATCGCATCGGCGATATCTCCGCCACCATCCAGGCCTTCGTCGAGTCGCACGGCTTCAGCGTGGTCCGCGAAATGGTCGGCCATGGGGTGGGGGTCGCCATGCACGAGCCGCCGGAGATCCCGAACTTCGGCCGCAAGGGCACCGGGGACAAAATCAAGCCCGGCATGACCCTCGCGATCGAGCCGATGGTCAACCTCGGCGGTCACCGGATCAAGACGCTCGCCGACGGTTGGACGGTCGTCACCGCCGACGGGTCGCCTTCCGCGCATTTCGAGCATACGGTCCTCACCACCGAGGCCGGCCCCGAAATCCTCACGCTCCCGCGCCGCGGCCGCCCTCAAGCTTCCCACCCATAATTTCCTTCCTCCCATTTTCCCACTTTAACTCTCCACCCAACCCAACATGCCACGTCTCCTTGGTGTCGAAATCCCCGCGAAAAAGAAAGTCGCGTACTCCCTCCGTTATATCAACGGCATCGGTCCCACGCGGGCCGATCTCCTCGTCAAGGAGGCCGGCCTGAACCCCGACATGCGGGCGGCGGACCTCTCCGAGGAGCAGATGAACAAGATCCTCCATCTCATCACCGAGCACAAGTGGGTGCTCGAGGGCGACCTCCGCCGTGAGATCGCCGGCAACCTCAAGCGCCTGCAGGCGATCAACTGCTACCGGGGCATCCGCCATCGCCGCGGCCTCCCGGTCCGCGGGCAGCGCACCAGCACCAACGCCCGCACCCGCAAGGGCCCGCGCAAGACCGTGGGTGTCACCAAAGTCAAAGAAACCGCATAATCCATTTCGACCATGGCCGAAGAAAAGTCCGCTCCCAAGAAAGAGAAACCCGCGAAGCCCGCCGCTGACGGCGCGCCTGCTGCCGCTGCCGCCACGCCCGCCGAGAAAAAGGCGAAGGGCCTCAAGGCCTCCGCCGCGGCGGCCGCTGCCGCCGAGGGCGCCGCCCCCGGCGCCGCCGGCGAGACCGCCCCGAAGGCCGCGCCCGCGCCCTCCGACAAGCCCGTCGAGCTGATCGGCGGCGTCGCCAAGCAGCCCACCGCCGAGGACCTCCTCAAGGAGGAACTGGGCACCATCAAGGTCCGCAAGGCCAAGGGCTCGAAGAACGTCACCTCGGGTTTCGTCAACGTGCTTGCCTCCTTCAACAACACGATCGTCTCCATCACCGACCACAAGGGCCAGGTCATCGCCTGGTCCAGCGCCGGCAAGTGCAACTTCCGCGGCTCGCGCAAGTCCACCGCCTACGCCGCCCAGATCGTCGCGCAGGACGCCGCCCGCAACGCGATGTCGCACGGCCTGAAGGACGTCGTCATCCGCGTCTCCGGTCCCGGCCTCGGCCGCGACTCCGCGATCCGCGCGCTCCAGGCCATCGGCCTCGAGATCACCTCGATCGTCGACGTCACCCCCATCCCGCACAACGGCTGCCGCCCGCGCAAACGCCGCCGCGTGTAATCCCGCCCCTTCTCCCAACCCTCGTCATTTTTTTCCAATGGCTCGTTATACCGGTCCCACCACCCGCATCAGCCGCCGCTTCGGCCAGCTCATCCTCGGTTCAGGCAAGGCCTTTGAGCGCCGCGCCTATCCCGCCGGCCAGCACGGCGCCAAACTCCGCCGCAAGGTCTCCGAGTACGCCGTCGGCCTGAACGAAAAGCAGAAGCTGCGCTACACCTACGGCCTGCTCGAGCGCCAGTTCCGCCGCACCTTCGAGATCGCGAAGAAGGAGCGCGGTGTCACCGGCGAGCGCTTCCTCCAGCTCCTGGAGACGCGCCTCGACAGCACCGTCTACCTTCTCGGCCTCGCCAAGAGCCGCGCCGCGGCCCGCCAGTTCGTCAACCACGGCCACATCCGCGTCAACGGCCACAAGGTCGACATCGCGAGCTACAACGTGCTCCCCGGTGACGAGATCGAGGTCAAGAACGCCCCCGCCTCCCGCCAGTTCGCCACGCGCAACCTCGAGGAGAACCGCATCCGCAACGTCCCGGGCTGGCTCAGCCTCAATGCCGAGGCCTTCAAGGCCGTCGTCAACCGCCTGCCCACGCGCGACGAGATGGAGCAAAACATCAACGAGCAGCTCATCGTCGAGTTCTACTCGCGCTTCTAAGCCGCCACCCGCCCAACCCTTTTCTAACCTCAACGCTCAACTCAGAGTTCATCGCCATGCCCAAACGTCTCGGAAAGTTCGAACTCCCCTCCAAGCTCACCAAAGTCGACGAAGGCTCCAGCCCGACCTACGCCAAGTTCATCGCCGAGCCTTTCGAGGCCGGCTATGGCCACACCATCGGCAACTCCCTCCGCCGCGTGCTCCTCAGCTCCATCGAGGGCGCCGCCATCTCGTCGATCAAGATCGACGGGGTGAACCATGAATTCCAGTCGATCGACAACGTCGTCGAGGATGTCACCGACATCGTCCTCAACCTGAAGAAGATCCTGATCGTCTCCGCCAAGCGCGAGCCCATCACGCTCCAGGTCAAGGCCACCAAGACCGGCGTCGTCACCGCCGCCGACATCCAGGCCGACGCCAACATCACCATCGTCAATCCCGAGCAGGTCATCTGCACCCTCGACACGAAGCGCACATTCGAGGCCGAGATCGAGATCAAGACCGGCCGCGGCTACCATCCCGGCGAATCCAACAAGAAGGAGGACCAGGCGATCGGCGTCATCTCCATCGACTCGCTCTTCTCGCCCGTTCGCCTCGTGAAGTACGCCGTCGAGGCGACCCGCGTCGGCCAGATCACCGACTACGACAAGCTCGTCCTCGAGATCTGGACCGACGGCCGCATCACGCCCGACGACGCTCTCAAGCAGTCCGCCTCCATCCTCAAGCACCACCTCGACGTGTTCGACCGCGTCTCCGAGGAGGCCTTCGAGTTCGAGAGCCAGCAGTCCGAGGTCAGCGAGGAGCAGAACAAGCTCCGCAAGCTGCTCAACATGTCGGTCAACGAGATCGAGCTGTCGGTCCGCGCCGCCAACTGCCTCAACAACGCCAACATCACCACCGTCGGCGAGCTCGCGATGAAGACCGAGCAGGAGATGCTCAAGTACCGCAACTTCGGCAAGAAGTCGCTCAACGAGATCAAGGAAAAGCTCGAGGCCCTCGGCCTCTCGCTCGGCATGAAGTTCGACGAGCGCCTCCTCGACACCAAGAAGGAAGCCTAATCGGATTTTCGAATTTCGATTTTCGAGTCTCGATTGGCCCAGCCATCGGAATTCGGAGGTCGGGATTCGAAAATTGAAATTCGAAATTCGAAAATAACCTGGGGTTCGCGCCGTCCGCTGCCGCTCCACGCTGCGACCGGATTGCCGATCGGGCCCCGCCTAAAAACCAAATCCAATGCGTCACAACAAACACCACGCTTCCCTCGGCGTGACCGTCGAGCACCGGCGGGCGATGATGTCCAATCTCGCCGCCGCGCTCATCACCCACGGTCGCATCCAGACCACCCTGACCAAGGCGAAGGCCCTGCGTCCCTTCATCGAGAAGGTCATCACCAAGGCCAAGCAGGCCGCGGCCAAGACCGACCCGAAGGACGCGCTCCATCTCCGCCGCCTGGCGCACTCCGACGTGCGCGACGAGACCGCCCTCACGCTCCTCTTCAATGAGAAGCACAAGGAGTTCACCAACCGCAGCGGCGGCTACACCCGCATCTACAAGCTCGGCCAGCAGCGCCTCGGCGATGCCGCCGAGCTCGCGCTCATCGAGTTCGTGAAGGCCGACGACGTCGGCTACAAGAAGTCGAAGGGCAAGAAAGCCCCGAAGGCGAAGAAGGCCAAGGCCCCGAAGGCCGAAGCCGCCCCCGAGGCCGCTCCAGCCGCGGAAGCCCCGCAGGCCGAGGGCGAAGCCAAGGGCTAAGCCAACCGCCCCGCACCCACTCCAACGCGTCGAAGGTTTACCTTCGGCGCGTTTTTCGTTTAGCGTCCGCGCCATGCTCGATCTCACCTCGGCCGTCGTCGTCTACCTCACGCTGCTGGGGCTGATGCTGCTCGGGCTGTGGTTCTACTACGACCGCCGCGAGCACGCCCGGTTCGAGGTCGACCGGCGCAAGGCGACCTTCCACTGCATCCGGTGCGACGCCCTCTACACCGCCGCGATCGGCACCGAGCTCGCGAAATGCCCGCGTTGCGCCCACGAGAACTCGCGCCTGAAGTTCTGAACGCCCGCCGGCCCGTGCCGGCCATTGACACGCCGGCGGTTTGTTGTCCGCTTACTCCCTTCCCGTTTTTCGCCCCGGTCCAATATGTCCCAAACCATTGCCGTCCTCGACTTCGGTTCCCAGCTCACCCAGGTCATTGCGCGCCGGATCCGCGAGTGCCAAGTCTACTCGAAGATCTACCACTTCGCGACGCCCGCGGCGCAGCTCCGCGCGGACGGCATCGTGGGCATCATCCTCTCGGGCGGTCCGCAGAGCGTGTACGCGAAGACCGCGCCGCACCCCGATCCCGCCATTTTTGAACTCGGCGTGCCGGTGCTGGGCATTTGCTACGGCGTGCAGCTCATGGGCCACTTCCTCGGCGGCAAGGTGGCGCTGAGCAAGGCGCGCGAGTACGGCCACGGCCGCCTGACGATCAAGCGGCCCGGCAAGCTCTTCGCCGGCCTCCCGCGCCGCCTCCGGATCTGGAACTCGCACGGCGACAAGCTCACCGCCCTGCCGCCGGGGTTCACCGCCACGGCCATTTCCGAGAATTCACCCTACGCCGGCATCGAGGACGCCCGGCGCCGGTTCTACGGCATCCAGTTTCACCCCGAGGTGTTTCACACTGAGCGCGGGGTGGACATGATCCGCAACTTTCTCGTCGGCGTCTGCCAGGCGCGGCAGGACTGGACCACCAAGGACTTCATCGCCCATGCCGTGGCCGACATCCGCGCCCGGGTGGGGAAGGGCCGCGTCATCCTCGGTCTCTCGGGAGGAGTGGACTCCTCCGTCGCGGCGGCGCTGCTCCACAAGGCCATCGGCCGGCAGCTGACCTGCGTCTTCGTCGATAACGGCCTCCTCCGCAAGGGCGAGCGCGCCTACGTCGAGGCCCTCTACAAGCGCCACTTCAAGATCGACCTGCGGGTGGTCGATGCGTCCAAGCTCTTCCTCTCCCGCCTGCGCGGGGTCACCGAGCCCGAGCAGAAGCGCAAGATCATCGGCAACACCTTCGTCAAGGTGTTCGAGCGGTCGCTCAAGTCCATCGGCCACGCGGAGTTCCTGGGCCAGGGCACGCTGTATCCCGACGTGATCGAGAGCGTGTCGATCGGCAACAACCCGGCCTCGCTCATCAAGACGCACCACAACGTGGGCGGCCTGCCGGCGCGCATGAAGCTCAAGCTCATCGAGCCGCTGCGCGAGCTGTTCAAGGACGAGGTGCGCGCGGTCGGCGCCGCCCTCGGCCTGCCCAAGGAGGTCGTCTGGCGCCAGCCGTTCCCCGGCCCCGGCCTCGGCGTGCGCGTGATGGGCGACATCACCGCGGCCAAGCTCGAGATCCTCCGCAATGCCGACGCGGTGCTGCAGGACGAGATGATGAGGTCCGGTTTCTATTGGAAGGTCTGGCAGTCGTTTGCCGTGTTCCTGCCGGTGAAGACGGTGGGAGTCTTCGGGGACGAGCGCACCTACGACTACGTGGTGGCGCTGCGGATCGTCGAGAGCGTCGACGCCATGACGGCCGACTGGGCCCGGCTGCCGCACGACCTGTTGCAGAAGATTTCCAGCCGCATCACCAACGAGGTGCGCGGCGTCAGCCGCGTCGTGCTCGACATCAGTTCCAAGCCGCCCGCCACCATTGAGTGGGAATAGGCCCGAAGCAGGCTTTCCTCGGACCGAACTTTAGTCCAAGCTGGGTTCGTGAAGTTCATCCTATCTTCCGGCCGTCTCGTGGCGGCGCTTGCTGTTCTGCTGGCGTTGGCCACGGCCGCGCGCGCCGAGCTCCCCATCTTGACCAAGGCCCGGGCCTATCTCGGCCCGGAAACGGCCCTCAACGCGGTCAAATCCGTGCATTACCAGGGTTCTTTCCAAGCGCCGGATCCGGCTGACTTCCAGAAGCAGGTCGCCGTCCGGGTCGATATTATTTTCCAAGCCCCTTATCGCCAGCGCACCATCCGCTCGACGAGTGCGTTTATTGATACGACGGCGCTCGACACCTACGACGGCTGGCATCGCACGCAGGATCCGAGTGACCCCAGCCGGTGGCGCCTGCAGTTGCTCCCGGCGGATCAGATCAAGCGGCAGCGGGCCATTGCCTGGGAGAATCTCGGCTTCTACCGCGAACTCGAGCACGCCGGAGTTAAGGTGCTCGACCAAGGCCTCACCACCATCGGGGGAATCGCCTGCCACAAAGTCGCGTTTGCACATTCCGACGACATCATCTTTCACCGCTACTTTGAGGAAGCCACCGGCCGCCTCGTCCTGACCGAGACCGAATCAGGCGCTTCCGTCCGGGAACATGGCGAAATCATGGTCAACGGGATCCGGTTCCCGCAGATGATCCTCAGCACCTCCAAGGGGAAGGATGGCAAGAATGAGACGGTTACGATCACCTTCGACAAGATTACCTTGAACGAAACCTTCCCCGACAGCGTTTTTGCGGTCCCGCAATTTTCCGGGAAGTAAATCCCCGAGCCGCGCCGGTCTTTGTTTCCCAGTCGCGCCCAATCTCTCTGCCGAAAAGCAACCTCATGCGCACGCTCTCCATTACCAGCCGGACTTTTTCCGATGACCTCGCGGCGTTTTGCCGCGGCAGCTTGGTCTCGCGGGAACTCTCCGCGGGAGTCGCCGCCATCCTGGCCGCCGTCTTTGAGCGGGGCGACGAGGCGGTGGGCTACTACGCCGCGAAATTCGACGGCGCGAAGCTGCAGGCCCGGGATTTCCGCGTGAAACCCGCCGAACTCACCGCCGCCGCACGCCGCCTGCCCGCGGCCCAGCGCAAGGCGCTCCTCGCCGCGCAGGCGAACATCGTCGCCTTCAACCGGCGCGGCCTGCCCGAGGCGTGGACGGCGAAGAACAAGCACGGCGCCCTCGTGGGCGAGAAATTCGATCCCATTCGCCGCGTCGGCCTCTACGTGCCCGGCGGCTCGGTGCCCCTGGTCTCGACGGTCCTGATGACCGCCACGCTCGCGAAGATCGCCGGCTGCCCGGAGATCGCGGTGTTCACGCCGTCCAATTCCTCCGGCAAGGTCGCCGACGGCCTGCTGGCGGCGCTGCACCTGGTCGGCGTGGACGAGGTCTACAAGCTGGGCGGGGTGCACGCCATCGGCGCGATGGCCTACGGCACCACCACGATCCCGGCGGTCGACAAGATCTTCGGCCCCGGCAACGCCTTCGTCTGCGAGGCCAAGCGCCAGGTGTTCGGCACGGTCGGGGTGGATTCCCTGCCGGGCCCCAGCGAGCTCATGGTCATCGCGGACGAGTCCGCGCGTGCCGACTTCGCCGCTGCCGACCTGCTGGCGCAGGCCGAGCACGGCTCCGGGCGCGAGAAGATCTACCTCGTGGCGACCTCGGGTAAGCTCATCGCCGACATCGTCGCCGAGATGGAGAAGCAGCTGCATCTCCTCAGCCGCTCCGAGAAAATGACCCGCGTCCTCGCGGAGGGTTTCCTCGCGGTCGAGGTCAAGACCCTCGCCCAGGCGGCCGAGGTCGCCAACTACGTCGCCCCCGAGCACCTGGGGCTGATGGTGAAGGACTCCGCCGCCAAGGTGCTCACGCGCACGATCACGACGGCCGGCGCGATCATGCTCGGTAATTTTACGCCGACGGCCCTGGGCGATTTCACGGCGGGCCCGAGCCACGTGCTGCCCACCGGCCGCGCCGGCCGGTTCTTCAGCGGGCTGCGCGTGGCGGATTTCCTGCGGCGCACCAGCCTCGTGGGCTATGGCCGCGGCAGCGTCCGCCGGGGCGAGCCGGTCGTGGCCGCGTTTGCCGCGATGGAGCAGCTCGACGCCCACGGCCGCTCCGTGAAGATCCGCACGGTGAAAAAATAGGCGCCGCCATGACGCCGCTTTCGCCCCCGCAGCTCGCGCTGCCGCATGTTGCCGCGCTGCACGCCTACACCCCCGGCCTCCAGCCGACCGAAACCGGCTGGGTGAAGCTCAACACCAACGAGTGCCCGTATCCACCCAGCCCCCGGGTCGCCGAGGCGCTGCGCGCGGAGATCGGCGCCGACGGGGTGTCCCTCCGGCTCTACCCGAATCCCAAGAGCAGCCCGTTGCGCGCGGCGGTGGCGAAACTGCATGGCCTCGGCGAGGCGAATGTCTGCATCGGCAACGGCTCCGACGACATCCTTAATCTCCTCATCCGGATTTTTTGCGCGGGAGACGCCGCCGCCGGCTTCATGGTCCCGAGTTACTCGCTCTATCCCGTGCTCGTCGGGATCCAGGCGGGCCGCTGTGCCCCGATTGAGTTCGATCGCACGATGCGGCTGCCGGTCGAGGCGATCGCCGCCTCGGCCGCGCGGATTTTTTTCCTCACCTCGCCGAACGCCCCCACCGGGGTCGGTTTCACCAATGCCGAGATCGAGCGCATCCTCGCGACATTCCGCGGCGTGCTGGTGGTGGACGAGGCCTACGCGCCCTTCGCGGGGGAGAACGCGGTGCCGCTGCTCGCGCGCCATGCCAACCTCGTCATTGTGCGCACCCTGTCCAAGGCCTACTCCCTCGCCGGCATCCGGGTGGGCTATGCGCTGGCCCAGCCCGTGGTCATTGGGCTGCTCGACCGCGTGCGCGACAGCTACAACGTCAACCGGCTTTCGCAGGCCGCCGCGCTCGCGGCCATCGGGGACCCGGCCCACCACGCCGCCATGCTCGCGAGGGTGAAGGCCACGCGCGACGCCAACCTCGCCAAGTTCAGCCAGGCCCGCGGCTGGTTCACCTACCCGTCACAGGCGAATTTCATCTTCACCGAGCCGAAAAACGCCCGCGGGGAGACTGGCCCGGCCGTCGCCCAGGCCGCCTATGATTTGCTCTGTCAGCGCAAGGTGTTGGTCCGCCACTTCCCGAGCCACGCCTTGACCGCTTCCTTTCTCCGCATCACCGTTGGCACCGATGGCGAAATGCTCGCCCTCAACGAATCCCTCGACGCATGGCTAAAAACACCTCACGCGTAGCGACCGTCACCCGCAAGACGGCCGAAACCGACATCGCGCTCACCCTCGCGGTCGATGGCCGCGGCGTGGGCAAGATCGACACCGGCGTGGCCTTCTTCGACCACATGCTGACGCTGTTCGCGAAGCACGGCCTGTTCGACCTCACGATCAAGGCGAAAGGCGACACCGCGGTGGACTACCACCACACCGTGGAGGATGTCGGGCTGGTGCTCGGGCAGGCCTTCAAGGAGGCGCTCGGCGACAAGGTCGGCATCAAGCGCTACGGTTTTTTCCTGCTGCCGATGGACGAGTCGCTGGCGCGCGTCGCCATCGACGTCGGCGGCCGGCCGCACCTGGTCTACGCCGCCGAGGCGCCGACGATGTTCGTGCGCGACTTCAACATCGTGCTGGTGAAGGAATTTTGCCGCGCGTTCAGCAACGCGCTCGGCGCCAACCTGCACGTCCAGCTGGTCTACGGCGAGGAGCCGCACCACGTGGCCGAGGCGATCTTCAAGTGCCTCGCCCGCGCCCTGGACATGGCCACGCAGATCGAGCCCCGCGCCGCCGACCTGCTGCCCTCGACCAAGGGGACGATTTAAGCGGGTGGGGCGGGGCGGCCGGCTGTCGGGCGCCCTTCCTGCCGTGGACCCATGACCACGATCGCCGTCATCGATAACGGAATCTGCAACTTGCGCAGTGTGACGAAGGCCCTCGAGGCCGTCGGCGCGGAGCCGCGCGTCGTGCGCACTCCGGCCGAGGTTGCGGCCAGCGGCGCCTCCGGCCTCGTGCTGCCCGGTGTCGGCGCGCTGCGCGACTGCGTGGCCTCGCTCCGCGCGACCCGGTTGGACGCCACCGTGCGCGACTGGATCGCCGCCGACCGGGCGTTTCTCGGCGTCTGTCTCGGCATGCAGGCGCTCTTCGACCACTCCGAGGAGGCCGACACCGCCGGGCTGGGCATTTTCCCCGGCCAGGTCGTCCGCTTCCGCCGCCCGCCGGAGTTCAAGATCCCCCACATGGGTTGGAACACCGTGCGCTTCACCCAGGCCAATTCGCCGCTGGCCGCCGGCCTCGCGCCGGAGGGCGAGGCGTTTTATTTTGTGCACAGCTACTATTGCGTGCCGGCGGACCCCGCGCTGGTGCTGGCGGAGTGCGACTACGGCGGGCCGTTCTGCGCGGCCATCGCGCGCGGCCGCTGCTTCGCCACGCAGTTCCACCCGGAGAAGAGCCAGGCGAAGGGCCTGCAGGTCTACCGCAACTTTGCCGCCGTCGCGGCGCGCGCCTGAGCGCGGCGCAAATTATCTAACAGCCTCGTCGCTGGCGGCTAATAAGCACCCGCCCCGGTCGGGGAGGGGTAACTTTGTTTTGCAAGCGGCATGGAAATAGCTTGTTTCCAACATCGTGTCAAAAACCGCCCAGATCAAAGTCGACGACAAGGAATACGTGCTGCCCGTGATGGTGGGCACGGAGGGCGAGAAAGCCATCGACACCCGCACGCTGCGCGCGACCTCCGGCTACATCGCCTACGACCAGGGCTACGGCAACACCGGCTCATGCGAGAGCAGCATCACCTACCTCGACGGCGACAACGGCATCCTCCGCCACCGCGGCTACCCCATCGATCAGCTGGCCCAGAACAGCAATTTCGGCGAGACGGCCTACCTCATCATTTACGGTGAGCTGCCGAACCCCACTCAGCGCAGGACCTTCGGCGATCTCCTGCGCCAGCACGCCGCGATCGACCCGCAGATGCAGGCGATCCTTCAGGGCTACCCCAAAAGCGCGCCGCCGATGGCCATGCTGTCGTCGCTCATCGCCGCGCTCGCCGCGTACTACCCGCACCTCGCGACGAACAACTTCGAGAACGACCTGAAGAACTTCGACCTGGCCGCCGCCATCGCCATCTCGAAGATCCGCACGCTCGGGGCGATGATCTACCGCTACCAGAACGGCCTGCCCTACAATCCGCCGAAGGACGTGCCATTCTGCGACAACTTCCTCCACATGATGTTCTCGGAGCTCTACAAGGACTTCGTGCCGTCGCCGGAGGTTTCCCGCGCGCTGAACACGCTCCTGCTGCTCCACGCCGACCACGAACAGAACTGCAGCACCTCGACGGTGCGCATGGTGGGGTCGAGTGCCGCCAATCTCTTCACCTCGCTGTCGGCCGGCATCTGCGCCCTGTCCGGCCCGCTGCACGGCGGCGCCAACACCGCCGTGGTGCAGATGCTCCAGTCGATCCACGACGAGCATGACGACGGCACGCGCTTCATCGCGGCGGCCAAGTCGGGCAGCAAGAGCAACCGCCTGATGGGCTTCGGCCACGCCGTGTACAAGAACTTCGACCCGCGCGCCAAGATCATCGCCAAGGCCTGCGACGACGTCCTCAACAAGCTCGGCATCAACGACCCGCTCCTTGCCATCGCGAAGAACCTCGAGCAGGCGGCGCTCAAGGACGACTACTTCCTCTCGCGGAAGCTCTACCCGAACGTGGACTTCTACAGCGGCATCATCATGCGCGCCATCGGCATCCCTGAGAACATGTTCACGGTCATGTTCGCCATCGGCCGCTCGCCCGGCTGGGTGGCCAACTGGCGCGAGGTGGCGGCCAACCCGAAGGGCCGGATCTACCGTCCCCGCCAGATCTACGCCGGCCCGGTCAAGCGGGACTACGTGCCGATGGCGCAGCGCGGGTGAGGGCGGGGCAGCTGATTGAGGGTAGGGTGCGTTATCCTTAACGCGCCGCATTCAGCCAAATGATCCGAGCGAGAACATTCGGTTGTTTCAGCTGAACAGCCCTGTCCCACCCACGGCGGATTAGGGATAATCCGCCCTGCCACAGACCGGAGATTTCCCCCCCTACTTTTTCCCCGGCTCGGACTTGTAGATCTCGTCGGTGGTCAGCCCGGTGAGCGCCCGGAGGCCGCGCGTGAGCCGCCACAGCGCGACCATCATCATGGCCATGACCGGCACCATGATCACCGGCACGCTCAGCCAGTGCATCTTGGCCAGCTCAGCGTTGAACTCCGGCGTCCCGCCCGGGCTCCGGAGTAGGTAGCGCGCGAGTCCGAAACCCAGCGCCCCGCTGACGAAGAAGGCCAGCGCGATCAGGATACTGCAGCGCCGCAGCAGCGCCATGAACCCGCCGCCGGTGCCGCGTTCCCGCAGGGCGGCCTCGATGCGCGGCACGTCCATGATGGTGTCGTTGTAGAAGATCGTTTTCACGAGCGGCTCGCGCGAGCGCATCGTCACGAGCAGGGCGACGCCGATCAGGGACGGGATGGCCGCGTCCTTCACTGCAAACCAGAACCCGCCGAGCTTCAGCACCCCGAAGGTGCCGCTGACAAGGATGCCAACAAATCCCAGCACCGACAGCGCGTTGGTCTTCCGGCGCGCGACAAAATCATAAAGGCCGTAGCCGAGGGGGAACAGCAGCGCCACGATCAGGCCCCAGACCGGGCCCAGCCGCGTCTCCTTGCTCAACTGCGCCATCAGCACCGCGGGAATCGCGACGTTGCAGGCGAGGTTGATCAGCAGGTTTTCCGGTTTGGCCGGCGGCTGGGCGGGCGGAGGGGCGGGGACGGGATCGGGGGTCATTTCGCTTTTGCATTGGAGAATCACAGGTCGCTTAATCGCGTCAAACCTCCGCCCCATGATTCTCCTCGGCCTCAACATCGACCATTGCGCCACCGTGCGCCAGGCGCGCTACCGGCAGGCCGACGCCACCACCGGCGGCGCGGTGGAGCCCGACCCGGTCACGTTCGCCCTGCTGGGCGAGCGCGCGGGCGCGGACGGCATCACGGTGCACCTGCGCGAGGACCGCCGGCACATCCAGGAGCGCGACGTCTGGCGCCTGCGCGAGGGCATCGCCACGCGCCTCAACCTTGAGATGGCCTGCACGCCCGCGATGACGGAATTCGCGCTGAAGCTGAAGCCCGATACCGTCTGCCTCGTCCCCGAAAACCGCCAGGAGATCTCGACGGAGGGTGGGTTGGACGTGGTGGGCCGCCGCAAGCCAGTCCGGGCCTGCGTGGACGCGATGAACGCCGCCGGGATCAAGACCAGCCTCTTCATTGATCCCGACGAGGCGCAGATCGAGCTGGCTGCCAAGCTGGGTGCCCCGCTGGTCGAGCTGCACACCGGGGCCTATGCCAACGCCTATTTCGGCTCCCGCCGCGAGCGCGAGTTCCAGCGCCTCCGACTGGGCTGCGTGCGCGCCCATGAGCTGGGCCTCACCGTCAACGCCGGCCACGGCATCAATTACGTCAACATCGCCGAGGTGCGCACTCTGCCGCACCTGTACGAGCTCAACATCGGCCACAGCATCGTCAGCCGCGCCCTGTTCACCGGGGTGGAGGAAGCGGTGCGCGAGATGAAGGCGCGGATGGTCCCATGAGCACCGGCCTCAACCTGACCCTGCCGCCCGGCGGCGTGCTGGTCGGCCTCGGCGCCGACCTCATCGAGGTCGAGCGGGTGCGCGGCGTGCTGGAACGGCAGGGGCCGCGTTTCCTGGCGCGGGTGTTCACCGAGGAGGAGCAGGCCTACTGCTCCGGCATGGCCCATCCCTACAAACACTACGCCGCCCGCTTTGCCGCGAAGGAGGCGGTGTCGAAGTGCTTCACAACCGGGATTGGCGCCGAGCTCGGCTGGCGCTCGGTCTCGATCTACCACGGCGAGCGCCACCAGCCGCTGGTGCGGCTCGACGAAAAGGGCCAGGCGCTGCTCGCCCTGACCGGGGCGACCTCGGTGCACGTCACCCTTTCGCACACGGATTCGCATGCGCTCGCCGTCGCGGTGATCGTGCGCGCCTGACCATGCCGCTCCCATGGACGAACCGGACAAAACCTTCCCGCCCTCGGTCTCCCGGCTCTCCAAGACGCCCTCGTGGGTGACGCTGGGCTTCGTCCTCGGCGCCCTCTTCGTGTGGGCGCTGCCGCAGGCGGAAAAAACCGCGGCGCCGGCCGCGTCCCGGAACCTAACCCTGCAGTTGCTGCGTCCGAAAATGACGGACATCGAGGCGGTGTTCGCGGAGTGGAGCCGATATGCAGTTTGGAACGACGACGATATCACCGAGATCGCATTGTGGGACGTGGACCGGAAGAGCTACTCGATTTATTACGAGGTATATCGCTTCCAGGATAAATTCTATTTCCGGTCCATTTCGCGCCTCACTTATCCAATTCTTACCCAAGGTCTGCCGTCCAAACCGATGCCGCTGCGCTTCACCGACTCATTGGCCTTGAAGACATTGCCAGCTCGCGACCCTGATCTGGGGTCTCACCGCCCATGATCACCGCCAGCCACCCGATCCTGTCGTGCGCCGAGACCCGCCGGCTCGAGGAGCGGCTGTTTGCCGGCGACGACGCGGTGGAGTGGCCGGCGATGCAGCAGGCCGGCCGCGCGGTGGCGTCCGCGGTGCTGGATGATTATCTGGAAATCGGCGGCTTCCCCGCGAACGGCCGCGTGCTGGTGCTGGCGGGCAAGGGCCACAACGGCGGGGACGCGTTGCTGGCCGCCCAGGCGGTGCTGGAGCGCTTCCCGGCGACGTATGCGGACGTGTTGTTTGCCCTCGGCGCCCGCGACCTGCGACCGCTCGCGACCCAGGCTTACCGCTCGCTGGCCCAAGCCGCGGCGAACCGCCTGCGGGTGGTGCAGACGGCCGGCGATCTGGCCCCGGACTACGACCTCTGCCTCGACGGGGTGTTTGGCTTTCAGTTCCGCCCGCCGGCCGGTCCGGATGTGTCGGCCCTGCTGGCGCGGGTGAATGCCCATCCCATCCGGCTGCGCGCGGCGGTGGACCTGCCCAGCGCCGGGCTCTTCCGGGCGGACTTCACCTATGCGACCGGCAGCGTGAAGGCGCCGATTCTCGCGGAGAAAAATGCCGGGCGGCTGCGCTACCTCGACCTGGGTTTCTTCACGGGCGCCGAGCCCGGGGTCGAGCGCGTGCTCACGACCGGGCTGCTGGCGCCGCTGGCCGGACTGCGGCCGCCCACTGTCGACAAGCGCGGGCAGGGCCACCTGCTCGTGCTGGGCGGCTCGCGCAGTTATCCCGGGGCGGTGCTGATGACCGTGCTGGCGGCCCTGCGCAGCGGGGCGGGGCTGGTCACCGCGTTGGTGCCGGAGTCGCTCGCGCCGGCGTTTGCCGCGCGGGCACCCGAGGCGATGTGGGTCGGGTGGCCGGAGACGCCGGACGGCGGGCTGGCGCTGGAGGGACGGCAGCTGCTGCAGGCCCGGCTCGCCCGCGCCGACGCGCTGGTGATCGGGCCCGGACTCGGCCGCGAGGCCGAGACGCTGGCGCTCGTCACGGATCTCGTGAAGACCGTGCGCCTGCCGGTGCTGCTCGATGCCGATGCCCTGCAGCCGGAGATTGTGCGCGCGGCGAAGACGCCGCTCGTGCTCACGCCGCATGCCGGGGAATTTGCGCGGATTGCCGGGAAGCTCGCGCTGCGGGCATTTTCCCGGAAAACCCGCGCCACCGTCGTACTCAAGGGGCCCGTCACGCAGGTGAGCGACGGCGCCACGGTCTATCACGGTTTTTCGGGCGGTCCGGTGCTGGCGCGGGGCGGCAGTGGCGACCTGCTGGCCGGCCTGATCGGCGGGCTGCTCGCGCAGACACCGCGGGAGCCGGTACTGGCCGCGTGCCGCGGCGTACTCTGGCACGGCCGGGCGGCGGATTTGCTCGCCCGGACGCATGGCCAGACGGCGGTGCAGACGACCCAGCTGCTGGATTATTTGCCCGCGGCACTGCGGAGTTGAGCCATGAGCGCGGAGCTGACCGAGCGGCAGGCGTTTCTGGTGCTGAACGCGCTGCCCAACATCGGCCCGATCACGCTCAACCGCCTGCTGGAGGAACTCGGTGGCGACCCGCGCGAGGTGTTCACGGTCGGCACGCGGCGGCTGGAGGCGGTGAAGGGCGTGGGTCCGGCGATCAGCTCGACCATCGCCGCGTGGCGCGAGCATTTTGACCTCGCGCGCGAGGAGGCGCGGATGGCGCAGGCGGACACGGCGTTCATCACCACCCGCGACGCCGCCTACCCGAAGCTTCTCAAGGAAATCACCGACCCGCCCATCGGGCTCTACCGGAAGGGAAGCTACGAGTTCGGCGCGCCGTGCATCGCCATCGTCGGCAGCCGGCGCACGACGCTCTACGGCCAAGCCACGGCCAAAAAGCTCGGGACGGAACTGGGGCGGCTCGGGTTCTGCGTCGTGAGCGGGCTGGCCCGTGGGATCGACACCGCGGCGCACGAGGGCGCACTCTCGGTCGGCGGCAAGACCGCGGCGGTGCTCGGCTGCGGCATCGACATCATTTATCCGCCGGAAAATCTTGCGCTCTACCGGAAGATCGAGGCGGAGGGTGCGATCCTGTCGGAGTTTCCCTTTGGCCGCCGTGCCGACCGGCAGAGTTTCCCGATGCGCAACCGCGTCGTCGCCGGCATGTGCGAGGCGACGGTGGTGGTGGAGACCGACGTGAACGGCGGCGCGATGATCACCGCGCGCTTCGCCGGCGAGCAGGGACGGCTGATCTACGCCGTGCCGGGCCGCATCGACCAGCCGACCAGCGCGGGCTGCCACCAGCTGATCCGCGACGGCGCGACGCTGCTGACCAGTGTCGATGACATCCTGAACGAGCTCAATTACCTCGACGGGCTGCGTCCGCAGCCGATCCCGGACAAGCCGGGCGAATCCGGCCCGCGGGCCGGCAGCCTGACGGCGGACGAGGCGAAGGTGTTCGAGTGCTTCAACGGTGGCGCCATGCTGACACCTGACGCGTTGGCGACCCAGACGGGATTGCCCGCCGACCGGCTCTCCGCGACGCTGATGCTGCTCGAGCTCAAACGCCTCATCGCCAAGCGCGCCGACGGCGCGTTCGAGGCCCGCACCTGATTTATCCGACGAACCCCATGAACCCCTCCATCGATCTCTCCAACCTGTTCCAGAAGCGCCAGGCCGAGTCGCGCTCGCTCTCGGCCGAGAATTTCCGCGGCGGCAAGGGCGCCGGCGGCAAGGCGACCAAGAAGACCTCGCTCACGCCGGGCGCGTGGGAGCAGGCGATCCACCTCGGCCGCGGCTGGAAGATCTCGCCCTGCCTGCCGATCAAGTCGGGCGAGACCGTGACCCTGATGGACCACGACGGCCCGGGCGTGATCCGGCACATGTGGATCACCTTCGACCAGAAGCTGCGCCGGCAGTTCATCATCCGGATTTACTGGGACGGCCAGAAGCAGCCGTCGGTCGAGTGCCCGATCGGTGACTTCATGTGCCAGTCGTGGAACCGCGACCAGAACATCAGCTCCCTCGCCATCAACGTGAATCCCAAGGGCGGGATGAACTGCTTTTTCCCGATGCCGTTCCGCCGGCACGCGCGGATCACGGTGCAGAACGACTCGTTGGCGGACCTGCCGCATTTCTTCTACACGATCAACTACACCCTCGAGGCGGTGCCGGACGACTGCCTCTATTTTCACGCGCAGTTCCGCCGCACCAACCCGGTGCCGTACAAGGAGGTCTACACCATTCTCGACGGGGTGCGCGGCCACGGCCACTACGTCGGCACCTTCATGAGCTGGCAGCAGAACAGCTCCGGGTGGTGGGGCGAGGGCGAGATCAAGATGTACCTCGACGGGGACAAGGAGTGGCCGACGATCTGCGGCACCGGCACCGAGGATTATTTCGGCGGCGCCTGGGGCTTTGATGAGAACAATTTCTCGGGGCCGTACTTCGGGCTTCAGCAGGTGGTCGGCAAGTCGATGCAGACCGGCGCGCGCATGACGCTCTACCGCTTTCACCTGCAGGATCCGGTGTTTTTCAAGCAGGACCTGCGGGTGACGATGCAGGCGCTGGGTTGGCGCGATCTCGGATTCCCGAAGGCGCGCTACCACGCGCTGCAGGATGACATCGCGTCCGTAGCCTACTGGTATCAGACGCTCCCCGGCGCCCCGCTGGCCCCGCTGCCGGACCGCGACTACCGGGAGATTGTTTAGTCCGGGGTAGGGCAAGGTCTCTGACCAGCCCTGACTTGGGCTGAGCGCGGTCGGCGTTTCACCGATGGCGGGTCAGAGACCCCGCCCTACTTAACTCTTCTGCGGCGCAGCCGCGCGGGCGACCTCGGCGTCCCACGTGCCGGCGATTACCGCGCCGTATTCCTCGAGTCCGCCGGTCGCGCGCGGGCCGGTGAGCCGCGGGCGCGGGTTGCCGATGCGGCCGGTCGAGTAAAAGGCCTCGTCGGTCTGGTCCTCGCAGAGGAAATGATAGGCGAGGCCCGCGCGCTCCGTGTCAGTCTGGTTGTCGCCCGTGGCGTGCGGCGTGCCGTAGCAGAAGAAGATCACGCCGCCGGCCTTCAGCTCCACGGTCTCGGCCTTGGACTCGTCGGGCTGGCACTTGATATGGTGGTCGCTGTTGCCGTCGCGCGCGTGGGGGAGGGGCGTTGCCCAAGCGTCGGGCACGACGCGCAGCGTGCCGTTGGCGACGGTCGCGTCGTGGATGGCGATCCACATGGCGGTGCCGCGCAGCGGCTGGGGAATCTTGAAGTAGGCGTTGTCCTGGTGCCACGCGGTGCCCATGCCGGACCGGCCCGGCTTGAGGAAAATCTGGTCAAGGTGGAGCGTGATCTCGGGGCCGAGCAGGCGGGTGACGGCTTCGAGCACCTTCGGCGCGAACGGCAGCGCGCGGATGAGGGTGCTGTAGAAATTCGCCGGGCAGAGCTGCAGATTGACCTTCTCGCGCGAGGGCGTCTTGCCGTCGCCGGCGGTCGCGACATTGCGGAGGAACCCGTTCCGCTTGAGCCGGGCGATGTCGGCCTGCAGCGCGGCGGTCTCGCGGGCGTCAAAGAAACCGGGCACGGCGAGGTAGCCGCGGCGGCGGAACTGCTCGATCTGGGCGGAGGAGAGTTTCATGCGGCGGGGAACAGGCTCCGGTTCACGACTTCAGCCCGGGGGCCAGGTCAGCTGGCGCTTGCCCAGCAGGTGCACATGCAGATGCGGCACGGCCTCGCCGGCCAGCGGGCCGTTGTTGATCACGAGCCGGAATCCCTCGGCAAGGTTCAGCTTCTTCGCCACGACTCTGGCGACGACCAGCAGGTGCCCGAGGACCGGCTGGTCGGCGGCGGTCGCCTCGCTCACCCGGACGATGAGCCGCTTCGGGATGATGAGCAGGTGGACCGGGGCCTTGGGGTCGATGTCCCGGATCACGATGCAGTGCTCATCCTCGTGCTCGATCGTCGCGGGGATTTCGCGGTCGATGATTTTTTGGAAGATCGTCTTGGCCATGGGCGGATTTCTATCTGGAACTCAGGAACTCGGGAACGGAAATGCGCAACTGCTTCGGCTGATTGGTATTTCCAGAGTTCCTGAGTTCCAGACAAAAATCAGAGGAACAGCAGCTGCAGGTTGGCGCTGCGGGCGGTGCGGGCGGCGGTGAGGTCGCGGACGAACGCGAGGGCCTCCTCGTAGTCGCGCTGGCGCCGGGGTGTGGCCCGTTTTTGCGGCGGAATGAGCGCCGGGCGCAGGTTGGTCACGAGCAGGGTTGATTCGCGGTAGGGGGCGAGCTGCCGGAGGCCGGCCATCAACTCCGCCCGGGCGAAGAGGGGCGTGGCGGCGGCGGGCGTCAGCGCGGCGTCCCAGTGGAAGAATCCCCGGCGGGGCAGGTGGGCGTAGAGCTTCGCGAGCAGGAGCGCGGCGGCGGCGTTGAACTCGGCGTCGTATTTCGCGGCGAAGTCGGGATGCGCGGCGGTCTGGGCGGCGAGCTCGGCCAGGCTGAACGTGATCGCGCCGCGGATCTGCTCCGCCAGGTAGAGGTCGTGGCCCGTGGCGTGGGCGAACAGCGCGTTGATGAAATGCAGCCGGCGCAGGTCGGCGCGGTCGCGGGTCATTTCGGCTTCTTCGAGAGGGAACTGATCTCCTGCATGAATTCCGCGACGTCGCGGAATTCCTTGTAGACGCTGGCAAAGCGGACGTACGCGACCTGGTCGACGGTGCGCAGGCGCTGCATCACGGCGTCGCCGATGGCCGCCGAAGGGATCTCGGTCTCGTACTGGGCCTCGAGCACGTCGATCACGTCCTCGATCAGCATGGTGATCTGCTCGGCGTCGACCGGGCGCTTGTGGCAGGCGGCGCGCACGGCGTGCACGAGCTTGTCCCGGGAGAAATCCTCGCGGCGGCCGTCGCGCTTGATCACGGCCATGCCGTCGCGGATGAGGCCCTCGGTCGTGGTGTAGCGGTGGCCGCACTCGAGGCACTCGCGCCGGCGGCGGATGGTCGAGCCTTCCCGGCTGATCCGGGAATCGATGACCTTGTCCTCAATCGAGGTGCATTTGGGGCAGCGCATGGGTGTTCAGTTTAACGACAGGAAGTTTTTCAGGATGTTCATCCCGTTTTCGGTGGCGATGGATTCCGGGTGGAACTGGACGCCCCAGATCGGCAGCTGCCGGTGGCGCAGGCCCATGACCTCGCCCTCGGCGGTCTCGGCGGTGATCTCGAGCTCGGCGGGGAAGGTGGTGCGCTCCACGAGCAGCGAGTGGTAGCGCGTGGCGGCGAAACCCTGCGGCATCCCGCGAAACAGGTCGGTGCCCCGGTGCTGGATTGGCGAGGTCTTGCCGTGCATCAGCCGGCCGGCCCGGACCACCTGGCCGCCGAAATACTGGCCGATGGCCTGGTGGCCGAGGCAGACGCCGAGGATGGGCTTCACGCCGGCGAAGGCGCGGATGATGTCGAGGGTGACGCCGGCCTCGCCGGGCGCGCAGGGCCCGGGGGAGAGGAGGATGCGCTCGGGCTTGAGCGCCAGGGCCTCCGCCGGGGTGATCTCGTTGTTGCGAAAAATGCGCTGCGCCACGCCCAACTGGCCGAAATATTGGACCAGGTTGTAGGTGAACGAATCGAAGTTATCGATGACGAGGAGCACTTCCGTCATCTACCCATGGGTTGACAGGGGGGTCAAGCATGCGGGTAGGGTGGAGCACGCTGATGGCCAATCACTTTCAATTACTTCAGGCCGATGCGGCGACGGCGGCCCGGCGCGGCCGGCTGCAGACGCGGCACGGGGTCATCGAGACGCCGATCTTCATGCCGGTGGGCACGCAGGGCACGGTGAAATCGCTCACGCCGGCCCACCTGCGGGAGATCGGCGCGCAGATCATCCTGGGCAACACCTACCACCTCAACCTGCGCCCGACCTCCGAGCTGATCCGCGACCTGGGCGGGTTGCACAAGTTCATGGGCTGGGACGGCCCGATCCTGACGGACAGCGGCGGATTCCAGGTCTTCTCGCTGGCGAAGCTGCGCGACATCCGGGACGATGGCGTGGCATTTCAGTCGCACCTGGACGGGGCGAAGCACTTCCTCGGGCCGCGCGAGGTGATGGACATCCAGCGGAACCTGGGCAGCGACATCGCGATGGTGCTCGACGAGTGTCCGCCCTGGCCGTGCGAGCGCGACGCCTGCGCGAAGGCGGTCGCGCGCAGCCTCCGCTGGGCGGGGCAGTGCCGGTCGATCGCCACCGACAGCGGCTGGCTCGCAGCCGGCCACCACCTGTTCGCCATCGTGCAGGGCTCGACGTTCGACGACCTCCGGCGCGAGGCGGCGGAGTCGCTCGCGGCGCTCGATTTTCCCGGCTACGCCGTGGGCGGCGTGAGCGTCGGCGAGCCGGAACCGGAGATGCTGCGGCAGGTCGCGGCGACCACGCCGTTCCTGCCCGCTGGCAAGCCGCGCTACACCATGGGCCTCGGCACCCCCCCGCAGCTGCTGAAGATGGTCGCGCTCGGGGTGGACATGTTCGACTGCGTGCTGCCCACGCGCGTGGCGCGCAACGGCCTCGTTTTCACCCCGGACGGACCGCTCAACCTGCGCAACGAGAAATTCCGCGCCGACCCGCGGCCGATCGTCGAGGGCCTCGACAACTACACCTGCCGCAACTTTTCCCGCGCCTACCTGCGCCACCTCACGCTCGCCGGCGAGATCCTGAGCTGCACCCTGCTCACCCTGCACAACCTGCATTTCTACCTCGACCTGATGGCGCAGGCGCGGGCGCATATCGAGGCGGGCGACTACGCGAGCTGGCACCGGGCCTGGATCGAGCGCTACGAGGCGGGGGCGGCGGCCCGGACCGCCGGGCCGGAGTAACCGCAGCCGGCCAATCCCCACGCTCGCCAATTTCGCCGCTTTCGCTCTTACTTTCAACCCAACATGCGCATCCTCGTCACCGGCGGCGCCGGCTTTCTCGGCTCCCATCTTTGCGACCGTCTCCTGCGGGACGGCCACGAGGTCGTCTGCCTCGACAACCTCTTCACCGGGCGCAAGTCCAACATCGAGCATCTGCTGGCCAACTCGCGCTTTGAGTTTGTCCGGCATGACGTGACCGATCCGTTCAAGGTCGAGGTGGAGCAGATCTACAACCTCGCCTGTCCCGCTTCGCCGCCGCACTACCAGTACAACCCGATCAAGACGATCAAGACGTCGGTGATGGGCTCGATCAACTGCCTCGGGCTCGCCAAGCGGCTCAAGGCGCGCGTGTTCCAGGCCTCGACGTCGGAGGTCTACGGCGACCCGCAGGTGCACCCGCAGCCCGAGAGCTACTGGGGCAACGTCAACCCCATCGGCAAGCGTTCCTGCTACGACGAGGGCAAACGCTGCGCCGAGACGCTGTTCTTCGACTACCACCGCGAGAACAAGGTCGATATCCGCGTCGTCCGCATCTTCAACACCTACGGCCCGCGGATGCACGAGGCCGACGGCCGGGTGGTCTCGAACTTCATCGTGCAGGCGCTGCGCGGCGAGGACCTCACCATCTACGGCGACGGCGCGCAGACGCGGTCGTTCTGCTACGTCGACGACCTGATCGAGGGCTTTGTCCGGTTCATGGCGCAGACCGAGACGCCCGGTCCGCTGAACCTCGGCAACCCGGGCGAATTCACCATGCTCCAGCTTGCCCAGCTCACGCTGAAGCTCGTGGGCGGGAAATCGAAGATCGTCCACCGGCCGCTCCCGTCCGACGACCCGAAGCAGCGCCAGCCGGACATCACCCTGGCGCGCAAGCTCCTCAAATGGGAGCCCGCCGTGCCGCTGGAGGAGGGCCTCAAGCGCACCATCGCCTACTTCAAGACCAAGGTCTGAGACATGTTGGGGGAGCGAGGGTTAGGCTGGCCGGGGGTTTCCCGCGCGGTGCGCCCATTTGCCATTTGCCAAGCCCCCTTCCGCGCCTATGGTCTTGACCCTTCATGCTTTCCTTCTTGTTCAAACGCTTCGCCGGCCGGCACTATAAAAAGTTCCTGGAGAAAGCCCGGCCCACCGTCGCCCGCATCAACGAGCTGGAACTGACCTACCAGTCGCTCACGGAAGAGCAGTTGCGCGCCAAGACGGACGAATTCCGCGCCCGTCTGAAGGCCGGTGAGACTCTCGAGCAGATCCTCCCGGAGGCGTTCGCCACGGTCAAAAACGCCGCCCGGCGCATGCTCGGGCGCAAGATCATCGTCTGCGACCACGAGCTGACATGGGACATGGTGCATTTTGACGTCCAGCTCATCGGCGGCCTCGCCATCCACCAAGGCCGGATCGCCGAGATGGCCACCGGCGAGGGCAAGACCCTCGTCTCCACGCTGCCGCTGTACCTCAACTGCCTCAACGGCCGGAACGCCCAGCTCGTCACCGTCAACGACTACCTCGCCCGCCGCGATTCCGAGTGGATGGGGCACCTCTACAATTTCCTCGGGGTCTCCGTCGGCTGCATCCAGCAGCAGATGGCGCCCGACCTGCGCCGCGAGATGTACGGCCGGGAGATCACCTACGGCACCGCGAGCGAGTTCGGCTTCGACTACCTCCGCGACAACGGCATGGCCACGCGCAAGGAGGACCAGGTCCAGCGCGACCACTGGTACTGCATCGTGGACGAAATCGACTCGATCCTCGTCGACGAAGCGCGCACGCCGCTGATCATCTCCGGCCCCGCGCCGATCGAGCGCGAGCAGCCGTTCACGCGCATCCAGCCGCCGGTGGAGCGCCTCGTCAACGACCAGACCCGCCTGTGCAACCGGATTGTTTCCGAGGCCAAGGAGATCCTGGAGAAGACGCCTGAACAGCGCGCAAAGGAGAGAGAGGAACATGAAAAAAAGGCTGCGGAGGTTCGCGAGGAGAACGCTAGGCGAGCAAAGAAGGATTTGCCGCCACTCCCGTTGCCTTACATGGACCCAGATCCTATCCAGGCAGCCTCACGGATGCTGCTGCAGGTGAAGATGGGGCACCCGAAGAACAAGCTGCTTCTCCGCCTGATGGAGACGCCGGAGTGGCGCAAGATGCTCGACAAGACCGAGACCGAGATGAACTCCGACCTGAACAAGGAGGAGGTCTACCGGCTCAAGGAGAAGCTCTACTTCGTCATCGACGAGCGCCAGCACCAGGCCGACCTCACCGAGCTCGGCCGCACCACGCTCCGGCCGGATAATCCCGACGCGTTCATGCTTCCCGACCTCGCCACCGAGTTCAGCGACCTCGAGAAGGACCACACGATCACCCTCGAGCAGCGCGAGGAGAAGAAACTCGCCGCCCAGACGCGCTACGCCGAGGTGTCCGAGGACATCCACGCCATTTCCCAGCTGCTCCGCGCCTACTCGCTCTACGAAAAGGACGTCGAGTACGTCGTGCAGGAGGGCAAGGTGATGATCGTCGACGAGAACACCGGGCGCGTCATGCCCGGCCGCCGCTGGTCCGACGGCCTCCACCAGGCGGTCGAGGCGAAGGAGAACGTCATGATCGAGCGCGAGACCCGCACCTACGCGACGATCACGATCCAGAACTACTTCCGCATGTACGAGAAGCTGGCCGGCATGACCGGCACGGCGGAGACGGAGGCGACGGAGTTCAACGACATCTACCGGCTCGCGGTCCAGGTTATCCCAACCAACCAGCCCTGCATCCGCATCGACAAGAACGATTCCATCTTCAAGACCCGCCGCGACAAGTTCAACGCCGTGGTCCGCGAGATCGAGGCGGCCAACAAGCGCGGCCAGCCGGTGCTCGTCGGCACGGTCAGCGTCGAGTCGTCCGAGGTGCTCTCGCGCATGCTCAAGCGCACCGGCGTCATCCACACCGTCCTCAACGCCAAGTTCCACCAGCAGGAGTCCGAGATCGTCGCCCGCGCCGGCCAGCGCGGCGCCGTCACGATCGCGACCAACATGGCCGGCCGCGGCACCGACATCAAACTCGGCGAGGGCGTGCGGTACAAGGTGACCTCCCAGCCGCATCCCGACCCGGAAAAGCGCAAGGAGCACCCGTTGCTCTACACGCTGACCGAGCCGAAGACCGGCGAGACCAAGCAGTACGACTCCAACGGCGACGAGGCGCGCGGCCTGCGGCTCACGCCGGCGACCACGGTCACCGGCGGCCTCTACGTCATCGGCACCGAGCGTCACGAGTCCCGCCGCATCGACCGCCAGCTGCGCGGCCGTTGCTCGCGCCAGGGCGACCCCGGCCTGACCAAGTTCTTCCTCTCGCTCGAGGACGACCTGATGCGCCTGTTCCTGCAGGGCAACCTCGCCTCGCGGCTGATGGAGGGCTCGATGCGGGAAGGGGAGGAGCTGGAGCACCCGTGGCTCAACCGCTCGATCGAGTCCGCGCAGAAGAAGGTCGAGCAGCAGAATTATTCGATCCGCAAGCGCCTGCTCCAGTACGACGACGTGCTCAACCAGCAGCGCGAGGTGATCTACGGCATCCGCAACGCCGCCATCCACGCCGAGCGCCCGAAGGCCATCATTTTCGAGCAGATCGAGGAGGAGCTTCTCAACCGCCTCGAGGTGGCCGGCTTCGGCGGCAAGGGCGGCCCGGAGCAGACCGCCGTCGAGAGCCTCGTCGGCTGGCTGAACTCCCATTTCCCCATCAGTGTCCGCGTGGATGAACTGACGGGCAACGACGTCACCGCGCTGGCCGCGTCGGTCCTCGGGCGCATCCAGACGGCGTATTCCGTGAAGGAGGCCTCCGAGGTGCCCGAAGCGCTCGGCTCGCTCGAGCGCTACGTCGTCATCAACGCCATCGACCACCACTGGCAGGAGCACCTCACCGAGATGGAGGACCTGCGGAAGAGCATCGGCCTGCGCAGCTACGGCCAGAAGGACCCGCTCGTCGAGTACAAGTCCGAGGCCTACCGTTTCTTCGAGGAGCTGATGAACAACGTGCGGCTCCAGATCTGCACCGGCCTGTTCCGCAGCGCGTCCAACCTCGCCTCGTTCGAGAACATGCTCGCGCTGCTCAGCCGCACCGCCCAGGCCGTCGGCCCCGCCGACGCGCCCGCCGCGCCCTCGGTCACGACGACGGCCTCGCCCGGGGGCACGACCTCCGCACCGCCCGAGGTGGAGCTGAAGCTGCCCAAGGTCACGGTGCGCCGCGAGACCGCGAAGGTCGGCCGCAACGACCCGTGCCCGTGCGGCAGCGGCAAGAAATACAAGAACTGCCACGGCGCCTGAGCGCGTGCCTGCGATGCCTGCATTTTTGAAGGCTTGGAGATGGAGCCGCGGCGCCTCCGCCGCGGAAGGATCCACGACGCGGCGAGGGCGCCGCATCTCCAAAATACCAACGCGTTAGGGACAACGCGTTCCACCCCATGCCCGACAATCTTCCCGTCGCCGATCCCTATGCCGTCCCGCCGACGTTCTGGCAGCGGCACACGGAGTGGGTCGTCGCCGGGGTGGTGTTTGCCCTGACCATCGGCCTGGCGGTGCTGTCGTTTCCGCCGTGCAAGACGCCGGAGGCCGCGTACGCGATGCTCGTGCCGGGGATTTTCTGGGCCTACCTCCGGCCGCGGTGGAGACTTTATCTCGGGACGATGCTCGGCGCCCAGGCCGTGGCGTGGACCATCATCCTCGCCTGGCTGCATCACGTGACCTGGCTCGGACTGTTCCTGCTCGGGCCCGTCGTCGGCGCCTGGATCGGCACCTGGTACCTGGCCGCCTGGTGGGCGATGCCGCGGCTGATCGGCCGGCGCACGCTCATCCGCCTGCTGGCATTGCTCGGGCTGGCCGGCACCTGGGTGCTCATCGAGTGGACGCGGACCTGGCTGCTGGGCGGATTTCCCTGGCTGCCGCTTGCGGCCAGCCAGTGGCAGCGCGCGAGCATCCTGCAGATCGCCTCGTACACGGGCGCCTACGGTGTGTCCTTTGTGCTGGTGGTGGTGAACCTCGGCTTCGCCGCCTATGCGCACCGGCTGTTCCGCGAGGGCGAGACCGGCTTCCGCAAGCGCAGCCAGGAGTTCTTCCTCGCGATGTTCCTGCTGCTCGTGTGCCTGAGCGTGCACGTGCAGGAGGCGTTCAACCGCCTCCACTACACCGTGCCGCTCGCCCGGGTGGCGTTTGTCCAGCCCTACATCCCGCAGGATGTGAAGTGGGATCCGGCGCGGGGCCCGGGCATCCTGAAGGTGCTGCAGGACACCACGCGGGAAGCCGCCGAGACGCGGCCGGACCTCATCCTCTGGCCTGAGGCCACGACCCCGTGGGCAGTGAAGGGCGACGACAACATGCGGGCCTTCGTCGAGTCGCTCGCTCAGCAGGCGAGGGCGCCGCTCCTGATCGGCTCCATCGCGCTGGAAAATCCCCATGCGGCCAACGAACATTGGTACAACGGCGCGTTTGCCGTCGACCCGGTCACGGGCCTGCAGACGACCTACTACGCCAAGCGCCGCCTGGTGCAGTTCGGCGAGTATGTGCCGCTGCGCCCGGTCCTGGGCTGGATCACGAAATTCGTGCCGATCGGCGATGATTTCACCGCTGGCGGCGATTCGTCCCCGTTGGTGGTGCCGGTGCACGGCACGGCGCTCACCATCGGCCCGCTCATCTGCTACGAGGACATTTACCCGCAGCTGGCCCGCGCGAGCGCGCTGGCCGGTTCCGACGTGCTGGTGGTGCTGACCAACAACGGCTGGTTTGGCGAGGGCGGCGCGGCCTACCAGCATGCGGCCAACTCGGTGCTGCGCGCGGTCGAGACCCGCCGGCCGGTGCTGCGCGACGGCAACGGCGGCTGGAGCGGCTGGATCGACGAGTTTGGCACCGTGCGGTCAGTGCTGGTGAACGAGGCGGGCAGTGTCTACTTCCGCGGCACGCGCACGCTGACGGTGACGCGCGACGCCCGCTGGGTGGAGCACAACAGCTATTACACCGAGCACGGCGACTGGTTTGTCGCCGTCAGCGCCGCGCTCGCGATCCTGGCCCTCGGGGTACTTACCTTCGGCGCTTCGGCCGGGAAGCCGGAGCCGGCGGATCCAGGTCTGCCGCTTTGACCGGGGCGGCGCGGCGCACCCGGACCACCTGGGCGCGTGGCCGCACCCGGCCGCCGTGCAGGCCCGGCAGCCAGGGCGTTCCGAGGAGTCGGCAGGCGTCGCACATGGGAAATTCCACGAGAGCCGGGAATTTCGGGGCTGACAACACCCCTTTGCCTTTGCACATACTTTCTTCCCATGACCCCGAAACTCCTCCGCCGCGCCGTTGAGGCGCTCGACTCCTTTCTCGTGGAAACGCCCTCGTGGGGCTTTGCCGACACCGGCACGCGCTTCGGCAAGTTCTTCCAGGACGCCGCCGCCATCGACATGAACGACAAGCTGGCGGACGCCGGCCACGTGCACGCCGTCACCGGCTGCTGCCCGACCGTCGCCACCCACGTGCTGTGGGACTTCACCAAGGGCGAGGACCCGAAGCAGGTCGTGAAGATGGCCCGCAAGCACGGCATCAAGCTCGGCGCGATCAACCCGAACGTGTTCCAGGACCAGTGCTACAAGTATGGTTCCTTCGGCAACAACGACCCCAAGGTCCGCGCCCGCGCGCTCAAGCACTGCGTCGACTCGGTCGACATCATGACCGCGGTCGGCAGCGAATACCTCTCGCTCTGGTTTGCCGACGGCACGAATTACCCGGGGCAGGGCAGCATCCGCGAGCGCAAGGGCTACTTCGAGCGCTGCCTCAAGAGCCTGCACAACAAGCTTCGCCCGGGGCAGACCATGCTCGTCGAATACAAGCCCTTCGAGCCCGCGTTCTACGCGACCGACATCGCCGACTGGGGCATGGCGCTCCTCTATGCCAAGAAGGCTGGCCCGCGCGCCAAGGTGCTCGTCGACACCGGCCACCACTACAACGCGGTCAACATCGAGCAGATCGTGGCGTGGCTCCTCGACGAGGACATGCTCGGCGGCTTCCACTTCAACGACCGCAAATACGCCGATGACGACCTGACGCTCGGCTCGATCGACCCCTACCAGATCTTCCGCATCTTCCACGAAATCCATTTCTTTGCCGCCGACCGCGGCAAGATGCCGAAGATCGCCTACATGATCGACCAGTGCCACAACGAGAAGTCCAAGGTCGAAGCGACGATCCAGACCGTCGTCATGGCGCAGGAACTTTACGCCAAGGCCGCGCTGGTGGACCACGATGCCCTGCGCGCCGCCCAGGCGAAGAACGCCGTCATCGACGCCGAACTGCTCCTGAAGAAGGCGTTCTTCACCGATGTCGCGCCCGCGCTCGCCCGGTGGCGCAAGGCCAACCAGCTGCCCGCCGACCCGCTCGCCGAGCACCGGCGCAGCGGCTACGAGCGCAAGGCCGCCGCCGACCGCAACCGCCGCCGCAAGGCGCTGGGAATCACGCGCGGCGGCAGCTTCGCCTGAGGCCGCGCTCGCGCTGATCCTCCGGCTGTGGACACGGCACCGCTCGACAACCCCGTGTGGCATTGCCTGGGCGGGGCGCATGCGGCGTTCGGCGTGCATCACGCCCTCGCGCGGCGCTACCGCCGCGAGGTAACGCAGATCGGCGCCGTCGCTCAACCCGGGCCCGCGGCGCTGGAGGCCCTGGCGGCGCTGACCGAGCCGGGCGAGGCGCTCTACCTGGGGGTGGAGGAGTGCGAGCCGCTGCCACGCTGCTGGGCGCTCGAGGCGGAGAAGGCCATGCCGCAGATGATCCTGAACCGTCCCGCCGAGGAGCCCGCGCCGGGCATCGAGCCCGTCGTGCTCGGGCCGGCGGACGCGGCGGAGATGTGCGCGCTCGCCGAGCTCACGCATCCCGGCCCGTTTGGCCCCGAGATGATCCGGCTCGGCCGGTTTCTCGGCGTGCGGGAGCAGGGCCGCCTCCTGGCGATGGCGGGCCAGCGTTTCCGGCTGCCCGGCTTCGTGGAAATCAGCGGGGTTTGCACGCACCCGGACGCGCAGGGCCGCGGCTACGCGCGGACTCTGATGAATCACCTGGCCCGCGAGATCCAGCGCCAGGGCGACACGCCATTCCTGCACGTGATCGAGGAGAATGCCCGCGCGGCCGGCCTCTATGCGCGCATGGGCTTCGTCCTCCGCAAACGCCTCTGGGTCCGCATCGTCCGCCGTGTGGGCTGATTATTTTCCGGCGGAAAATTTCATCCGCCGGATCACGCGCGAAGCCACGCCGGGCAGCAGTCGCTTGAGCAGGACCGCCCAGGTCTCGAAACCGCCGACGGTGATCTCCTCTTTCCCGCGCGCCACGGCCCGCAATGTCGCCTCGGCGCAGCGCTCCGCGGTGATGCCGCGCAGGTGCGTGGCGTCCGTCTGGCCGTGCTTCTCGCCCCGGGCGCCGACCGCGTTGTCCGACACGCTGGTCAGCACGTAGCCGGGGCAGACGAGCGTCACCTTCAGGCCGGCCCGCCACACCTCGGCGCGCAGCGAGTCGAAGTAGCCGTGGAGCGCGTGCTTGGCCGCCGCATAAGTCGAGCGGCCGGGCGTGCCGACGTAGCCCATGACGCTGCTGATCACGACCACCTGCCCCGAGCCGCGCGCCAGCATCGAGGGCAGCACGGCCTTGGTCAGCGCGACCGGGCCGAAATAATCCACCTCCATCAGCGCGCGCTCGACCTCCGGGAGCGCGTCCACCGCGTGCGCCCGCTGGCTGACGCCGCCGTTGTTCACCAGGACGTCGATGCGGCCGTATTTCGCCAGGACCTGCGCGGTCAGGGCAGGGAAGGTGGCGCCTTGGGTCAGGTCGAGCGGGAGGCACAGGTGCTCGTCCGCCCGCGGCATCCCCTGGCGCACGCGCTCGAGTTCCTCCGCACGCCGGCTCGACAGGATGAGCTTTGCGCCCTCGCGGGCGAAGGCGGCCGCCAGCGCCTCGCCGATGCCGGACGACGCGCCGGTGATCCAAACGACTTTGTCCGGGAAGCGACCCATGCGTGCAGGTTAGGGGACTCACGGCGGGCGTCGAGGCTGGTGTCATTGCAGGGCGGGGTCGCCGAGCCCGCCGGGTTCACAGTGGGGTGGCATGGGTCTCCCGACCCATGTCTGAAAGGATGTGCACGGAGACGCCTGTCGTACCCATGGGACGACACGGGTCAGGAGACCCGTGCCACGACAGAAGGCGGGGTTCGGCGATCCCGCCCTGCCTCGCTGCGCTTTCGCCTGCAAATGCCGATTATTTACCAGCAATGGTGAGAGCGGGTCATTGCCATTTCCGAAAAAACTGGGACGGTTCCCGCCGATGAAATCCCCCAAGCCGCTTACCCCGCAGCAGGTCCAGTTTTTCCACGAGGAGGGTTACCTCATTGTCCCGGACGTCTTCGCCCCCTCCGACCTCGAGCCGCTCCGCCAGAAGCTCCACGCGGAAATCGGCAAGAAGGCCCGCGCGCTCAAGGCCGAGGGCAAGCTCAAGGACCTGCACGCCCGGATCGGCTTCGACCGCCGGCTGGCCGCCCTGTACCGCGACTCGGCCGAGAACGGCAACGCGATCAGCCGCCACCTCGAGGGGCTGCGCGGCGGCGGGTTTCATGCGCCCGAGATGTTCGAGGTGATCGCGCACCCGAAGCTACTGGCGAAGGTCGCGTCCCTCCTCGGCACCAAGGAGATCGTGGCGTCGTCGGTCTACCGCATCCGGCCCAAGCTGCCCAAGCTCGGCCGCGGCGACGTGCCGTGGCACCAGGACAGCGGCTATTTCACGGCGCTCTGCGACAACCACCTGATCATCACCTGCTGGATCCCGCTGGTGGACGCGACGGTGGAGAACGGCTGCATGCAGATCCTCCCGCGCACGCATACCGGCAAGGTCGTCACGCATCACACCGGCGGCAATGCCGGCTTCCTCGTGATCAAGGACGAGAACCTGCCCGGCGACCCGCGCCGTTCTATCACCGCGGCCTGCCCGCGCGGCGGCGTGGTCTTCATGACCAACCGCACACCGCATTGCTCCACGCCGAATTACTCCGACCACATCCGTTGGAGCCTCGATCTCCGCTTCCAGTCCGCGGACGTCCCGAGCAATGTCGGCCTCTGGCCCAAGACGATCGACGCCGAGGGCAATGCCGACGCCGCCTTCTACGAGAAGGGCAACATCGCCTGCTACCCGCCCGAGGCGGACTTTTTGGTGAGCAGCAAGAAGACGCCGAAGCTCGTCACCGACTACGCCGAGTACGCCCGCCGCCGGGAGACGTACGACCAGACGAAGCCGAATTTTTCCGTCGTCCGCCGCTGGCCGGCCAGCGTGGAGGCCAAGCCCGCGGGCCGGAAGTCCCGCGCCAAGTCCGTCAAGGCGTGACGGGGCATGGGTCTCCTGACCCATGAGGGGGCTAAAGTTTTGGTATGAGGTAGGCTACCTGCTTGCAGGCGCTTCCGATCTCTGAGCGCGAGCAAGCTCGCTGCCTACGTCGCAATCACGGGTCGGGAGACCCGTGCCACCTCAGTCCGCGCCTGCCGCCATTCGCGGGGCGTCGTGCCGTAGGCGCGGCGGAACAGCGTGCTGAAGTGCTGCGACGAGCTGAAGCCGTGCTGCTGCGCGGTCTTGGTCACGTCGAACCCCGGCTGGCGCAGCGTGAGCCGCGCGGCGGCGAGCCGCAGCCGCAGGTGATACGCCGCCGGGCTGACGCCGACCTCCCGCCGGAACTGCGCGCAGAAATGCGGCACACTCCGCGCCGTCGCCATCGCGGCGAGGTCGCGCAGCGGGAGCCGGCGGTCGAGCTGCTGTTCCATGTATGCGACGGCCCGCTGCACGGCGTAGGAGTAGGGCAGGGCGGTGGTCGCCGGCGTCCGGCGCTCGCCCTCCCGCAGGCGCTGCGTCACCAGCGTGACAAAGAGCTCGAGGTAGGCCGCGATCGCCTGCCGCCGCTGCGGGTGGTTCGCCACCACCTGCGCCACCAGCCCGCGGAGCACCGGCTCGACCTCCGGGCAGCCGGAGAGCGAGCGCAACCGGGTCCGACGCAGCTCGGCGGCGAGCCGGCGGGCGGCCGGCCCGAGTTGCTCAAGCTGGAGGCCGACCCAGAGGTGGTGGTTCTCCGGGTTCGGCACCGGCCCGGTGCCGTGCTTCTCGCCCGGGTAGACGATGTAGAGGTCGCCCATCCCCTGCGCGCTGACCACGCCGCCGGCCCGCCACGTGGCCCGGCCCCGCGCGAGGTAAAGGAACTCGAACACGGGGTGCGCATGCGGCTTCAGGTGATGCCCGCGGCTGCACAGCGCCTCGCCGCAGTGGGTGAGCGCCGGCAGGTCGTCCACCGGCCGGTCGTAGAGGAAGCCGCTGATGATCTGGGGCTCGCGGAGGACCTTCATCGGGTTAAAATTGGCTCAGCGAAGTGGCGCCGGCTCCAGACCCACCTTCCTTGTCGTCAGATAAGGGAGGAGCGTGAGATCTCCACTCGTGGCGACGATGAGTTTCATTTGTCCCTGATGTCGTTTCTCTTCCTTGGCGTTCAACCGGATTTCGAACCTATTGTATCCCACTGCTTTGGTGTATGGAATTTCGACCCTTTCATTTCCTCGTTCTGCGATCAGTTGAACGGTTGCCAGCACGCTGTCATCGGTGAGGTTCGTGAGCAGAAACTCAAAATTGATTGTTCCGTCACGTTCACTCCAGGTCAGATCGTGCAATGCGACATCCGCGCGCTGTGGTCGAAGGATAAACAGGGCGACGAACGCGCAAACCAAGACGACGCAAAGCCACAGGAGTCGCTTCATCGGATTGGCGCCGCTGGAGTTCACGTTATTAAGCCAGTCATAATATCCTGTACATTTCCACCGAAAAATCTGAACGCCAGTTGCGTCGGATCCCGTTACTCTCTTCCTTTCACCCATGTCCGCGATCCCCGCCACTCCCTATCACCTCACCGCCGCGCAGCAGAAATTCTACCACGAGAACGGCTACCTGCTCGGCCTGCCCGCGATCTACACGCCGGCGGAGATGGCCAAGATCAACGCCGGGCTGCCCAACCTCCTCGCGCTGCTCAAGCCCGGCGAGACGTCCAAGGACATCCGGGAGTGGCACGAGACGAGCACCTACCTTTACGAGATCGCGCTGAATCCCAAGATCCTCGACCTGGTCGAGGACGTGCTCGGGCCGAATTTCTACCTCTGGGCGAGCAACTTCTTCATCAAGGAGCCGCACAGCCCCTCCACTGTCGGCTGGCACCAGGATGCCTACTACTGGCCGATGGCGCCGCACAACTCCGTCACCGTCTGGCTCGCCTTCGACGACGTCGACGAGGTCAACGGCGGCATGAAACTGATCCCCGGCTCGCACCGCGGCGGCATCATCAAGCACAACCGCTCCACGCAGACGTCGTCGGTGCTCTCGCTCGAACTTGAGGACGGCTCGGGTTTCAGTTCCGACGCGGCCATCCAGTTCCGGCTGAAGGCCGGCGAGTGCTCGCTGCACGACGACCGGGCGATCCACGGCTCGCCGGCGAACCCCTCCGACCGCCGCCGCGCCGGGCTGACACTCCGTTATTCCGGCACCAACGTGAAGAACGACCTCACGGTGAACCCGAACTTCAAGATCTACCTCTGCCGTGGCGTGGACGAGTTCAAGCTAAACCCCTACGGCACGCCGCCGACGCAGCGCTACGGCCGCCCGAACTTCAAGCCGGTCAGCAACGAGGAAGCGGGCAAGGGCTGACGCCTGCGATGCTTCGCCGCGCCGCCATCATCGTCGGTTTCACGGCCTTTCTGGCGCAGGCCAGTCAGCCTGTGCGAGGGCAGCCGGTGGCCGCCCATGCGCTTGCTGGTACTCCTGGCTCGCCAGCGTGACTGAGTGAACCGCTGCGACG
>CAIQKV010000011.1 GCA_903872505.1 uncultured Opitutia bacterium | reverse complement strand
GTCCCGGTGGGTCTGGGCCCAGCGGTAGAAGCAGAGGCCGAACGCGAGCAGCGAAACCAGCATGCTGGTGAGCTTCATCATCACGCCGGCGAGGATCTGGTCGTCGGCCGGGCTGAAATCGGCGAAAAGCCGGGGCGCGTACTCGTAGGTCGGGTAGAGCGTGTTGTCGGAAAAGGTGACGTAGGCGAAGAGCGGGGTCATCGCGACCTCGAGGCAGAAGATATAGAGCATCCGGCCCCCGTAGCCGAGCGGGGGAAACGCCCGCGACGGGCTCAGGATGGGCCACCAGAAGAGCACCGAGACGCCGAAAAACATGAGATGCTCGACGACGTGGATCAGTTTGTCCTGCAGGGCCCATTCGTAGAGCCAGGGCGCGTGCCACAGGCCGATCACCAGGGCGGAGACCACTCCGCAGCCGAGCGGGCCCAGCAGCCACTGCAACGGCCGGCGGGCGGGCATGCGGCCGAGGCCGGCATCGATCAGCCACCACGGCAGCCCGCAGAGCAGGAGCACCGGAACCGGGTACATGATGACCAGGTGCTGGGCCATGTGCGCGCTGAACAGGAAGCGCTCGCCGACCTGGTCGAGGGGCGAGCCGACCGCGAGGTAGAACAGCACGAGCGCGGAGTAGAAAAACCACGCCTGCCGGCAGGGAAAGGGTTCGCCCGGCGCGAGCCGGGCGCGCAGCGGGCCGGCCAGCAGCGCCCACAGCCAGCCCACGAACACCAGCCCGCCGACGAGGACGGGCTCATTGTGCCAGTGGCGCCAGTCGATCATGGGATAAAAAAGGCGGCCCGCAGGCCGCCGGAGAAGGATGCGAGGCGGCGCCGGACCCGGTCAGACGAGATGCGCGTAATGGGCGGCGGCGTTCCAGGTCACGGACAGCGGCAGGCTGGCCTCGACGGAGAAGAGCTTGATCAGCGCCCACATCGTGCCGCCGGCGAGGATCAGCCCGATGAAAAACAGGATGGTGCAGAAGACTTTGTCCCACCGCAGGTGCATGAAGTAGAAAATGACGAACATGAACTTCACGGCGGAGAGCACGACGAGCACCGAGACGAGGAGCCACGTGGCGAAGGGCAGGCCGATGACGGCGATCTCGACGCCGGTGATGACGGCGAGGAGCATCGCGATCTGCACGTAGGCGGCGAACTTGCTTTCCTCGGCGGCGTGGCCGGCGGCGGGGGCATGGGTGGAGTCGCTCATGGTCAGAGGTATTCGAGCAGGTAGACGGCGGTGAAGATGACGATCCACACGATGTCGACGAAGTGCCAGTAGAGGCCCATCATCTCGACATCGACGGCGTTGCGCTGGTCGAAATGGACCGGGCCGGCGGGGCGGGCGAACCAGCGGAGCGCGCCAAACGCGACCACCGCGCCGATGATCGCGAGGAATTGCGCCCGGGCGACGCCGCCGAGGGTGGCGGCGCTCAGCCCGTGTTCCTGCAGGCCCCACACGACCGACAGCACCAGTTTCATCGAGAGCAGGATGGCCGCGAGCAGGGCGAGGACGTGGAGCACGTTGCCGAGCCAGGGATAACTGCCGGGGGCGGGCGCGGCGGCCTTGAACGAGCGGACATACATGAGCCCGAGCCAGAGCACGCCAATCGCCACGTGGGTGCCGTGCGTGCCGGTGAGGGTGTAGAACGTCGTGCCGAGGATGCTGTTCGTGATGGTCATGTGATGCTCCGTCACGAAGTTGTTGAACTCGAAGACCTGGCCGCCGAGGAAGATCGAGCCGAACAGGATCGTCGTGAGCAGCGAGAAGCGCATGCTCTTCAGGTTGCCCTTCTGGATGGCGTTCACCGCCAGCGCCATCATCAGCGACGACATCAGCAGGATGAAGGTCGAGAACGAGGTCAGCGGGATGTCGAAGATCTGCCGCGGCACCGGGTTGCCCGGGGGCGGATGCAGCCGGTAAATGAGGTGCGTCGAGATCAGGGTGCCGAAGAACATGCAGTCCGAGGCCAGGAACGCCCACATGAGGAGCTTCTTGTTCGGAATGCCGGTCGACGTCGTGTGATCGTGATGGTGATCGATGGCACCGGTGGCAGCGTGGCTGGTCATGGAGAAAGGGTAGGGCGGATCTAGTGCTTCGGGGCGGCGGAGGCGTCGGGGCCTGCCTCGTCCGGATGAATGTGGTAGCCCTCGGCGCCTTCCAGCGCCCAGAGGTAGACGCCGATGAACATGATCAGGCCGCCCGTCAGGGCCAGGCCGAGCTTCCAGTGGATACCGGGCACGGGATTGCTGTCGAAGGCGGTGATGCCGATGGCGGCGATGAGGATGCCGGTGCTCGCGACCAGGGGATAGATGGACTGGAAGGGCATGTGGATGCCGCCGTGCGCGAGGTCCTCCTGGTGGTGGGCCGCCTTCTCCTGCTCGATTTCCGCGCGGTGGTGCTTCTCGTACCAGAAGGCGTCGCGGGCGTGGACGGTCGGGATGACGGCGAAGTTGTATTCCGGCGGCGGATTCGGGAGCGACCACTCCAGCGTCCGGGCGTCCCAGGTGTCGTGCTCGGCGACCGCCCCCTTGAAGTAGGTGTAGATGACCACCGCGAAGTAGATCGCGATGCCGGTGCCGAGGATGAGGGCGCCGATGGTGGCGATGTAGTTGCCGGTGTTCCAACCCATGTTGCCGTCGTAGGTGAACGTGCGGCGGGGCATGCCGTTCAGGCCGAGGAAGTGCATCGGGAAGAACGTGATGTTGAAGCCGGCGAAGATCACCCAGAAGGAGAGCTTGCCCCAGAACTCGCTCACCCGGCGGCCGAACATCAGCGGGAACCAGTAGTGGATGCCGCCGAGCAGCGCGAAGATCGAGCCGCCGATCAGCACGTAGTGGAAGTGCGCGACGACGAAGTAGCTGTCCTGCTGCTGGGCGTCCGCGGGAGCAGCCGAGTGCATGACGCCGGAGAAGCCGCCGATCATGAACATCCAGATGAACCCGAGCGCGAACATCATGGGCGTGCGCATCTTCAGGTGGCCGCCCCAGAGGGTGCCGATCCAGTTGAAGATCTTCACGCCGGTCGGCACCGCGATCGTCATGGTGGCGAGGGCGAAGGCCGACGTCGCCACGGTGCCCATGCCGGTGGTGAACATGTGGTGGCTCCAGACGGTGAAGCCGAGGAAGCCGATGGACGCGCCCGAGAAGACCACGATCGGGTAGCCGAAGAGCGGCTTGCGCGAGAAGGTGGGCAGGATTTCCGAGACGATGCCCATGGCCGGCAGGATGAGGATGTAGACCTCGGGATGGCCGAAGACCCAGAACAGGTGCTGCCAGAGGATCGGCATGCCGCCGTTGGACACCTCGAAGAAGTTGGTGCCGAACTGGCGGTCAAACATCACTTCCACCAGCGCGATGGTGATGGCGGGGAAGGAGAGGATGATGAGGAACGACGTGATGAGCGTCATCCAGGTGAACACCGGCAGGCGCATCATCGTCATGCCCGGGGCGCGGAGGTTGATGATGGTGACGATGAAGTTCAGTGCGGCGGCGATGGAGGCGACGCCGAGGAGCTGCAGGCCCAGCACCCAGAAGTCGGTCGCGTGGCTGGGGTTGTAGAGCTTGGAGGTGAGGGGCGCGTAGCCGACCCAGCTGGCGTCCGGCGGGCCGTCCTTGAGGAACCAGCCGATGTTGAGGATGATCGCGCCGGAGACGAAGGTCCACAGCGAGAACGCGTTCAGCCGCGGGAAGGCGACATCCCGCGCGCCGATCTGCAGCGGCATGATGAAATTGAAGAACGCGGCGCCCAGCGGCATGACGGCGAGGAAGATCATCGTCGTGCCGTGCATCGTGAACATCGTGTTGTACTGCGGCGCGGTGAGCACGGTGTTGTTGGGCACCATGAGCTGCAGGCGGATGAGCAGCGCCTCGAAGCCGCCGACGAGGAAGAAGAACAGGGCGAACGCGCCGTAAAGGAAGCCGATCTTCTTGTGGTCGACCGTGGTCAGCCAGCTCATCAGGCCGGTCTTGGCGGTCGGACGCCAGAGGACGAAGGAGGGCTGGGCGGGAGCGTGCTCCTCTTTGCCGAGGAAGGGGGATTTGACCGTGTCGTCCATGAGGGAAAATTATTTGAGGCTGCGGAGATAGGCCACCAGCGCGGTGACGTCGTCGGGTGTGAGCTTGATGTTGTTCGCGACGTAGCCGCTTACGTACATCTTGTTGCCGGGCTTGACCTGGTCGGGATGCGAAATCCAGCGGGCGAGCTGCTCGGCGTTGTTCTCGAGCACACCGGCGGCGATGGTGGTGCGGCCGCCGACGTGGGTCAGGTTGGGATACGCGGGACTGCCGAGAAATTCGACCTTCTGCATCTTGCCGCCAATCATGGTGTCAACGGAGTGGCCCCGGACATTGTGACAGGTGATGCAGGTCTTTTCCTGGAAGAGGTGCTTCCCCTGATCGATCAGAGCCGGATCCTCATGCTTGGGCTCGGGCTCCTGCTGGGTGCGCCACGAGTCGAGCGGGCTCAATTCAAACTGGTCGCTCCAGCCGCGCTCGTTCCGTTTCCAGTCGGTGCGGTAGGCGGCAAACTGCGCCTTGGGCTGGCGGGCGGCCGCGACCTCGCGGGCGGGGGCCAGCTGGTCCTTGCGCCATTTATCGAACTCGTCCTGCGCGAGCGCGATCACGCGGAAGCGCATCACGGCATGGGAATCGCCGCAGTATTCGGCGCACTGGCCCCAGAAGTAGCCGGGCGCGTCCGCCTTCAGCCAGATGAAGTTTCCCCGGTTGGGGATCATGTCCACCTTGCCGGCGAGCTTGGGCACCCAGAAGCTGTGGATCACGTCCATGCCGCGCAGGTTGATGCGGATGGGCCGGCCGGCCGGGATGACGAGCTCGTTGGCGGTGACCAGCGGACCGGCCCCGGCAATCTGCGCGGCGGGATCGAGGTACTCGAACTTGAACCACCACTGGAAGCCGTGGGCATTCACCTCGTAGGCGTTGGCCTTCTCCTCGGCGGGCACATCGTAGGTGTAGCCGATGGACTTGAGGGTGGGGACGGCGATGATGACGAGCGCGAGGACCGAGGCGCCGATGAGGCTGAGCTCGATCAGCGGGTTGCCGTGCCCCTGCTCGGGCGGCACGGCGTGCTCGTCCGCCTCGGTGCGGGCCCGGAATTTCAGCGTCGCGTAGGCCAGCACGCCGGCGACGAGGACAAAGATCACGAAGGTCACCCAGCAGGTGGCGTAGAACACGCCCAGTTGCGACCGGGCGACGGGACCGCTGACGTCCATCGTCGACTGGTGGCCGTCCATGCGCCAGAAATTGAAATTGCAGCCCGAGAGCAGGGCCAGGCCGCCCAGCGCGAGGACAACACGGCCGCGGCGGGCGAGGAGGGAGGGAAGGGAGGTCAATCGCATGGATGCAGTCGGGGGAAAAAATGGGAGGCGGCCGGTGGGCGCAGGTGCGAGAGAGTTCGCGATCGGTCCGGCATTTCAAGCCCTTATTGCGCAGATTTTGCCCCTTATTGCGCAGATATTGGCATGGCTTGCCGGGCGTCCCGAGCCACCGAGGGAAACCCGCCCGGACCCCGCCGCGGCTGAACACTTTTTCTAATGGATGCGTTTGCAACCGGCGGCCGATTATCCGATACTTCCCGCCCATGAAACTCCGCCTGCTTTTCGCCTCCACGCTGATCGCCCTCCTCACTGCCGGCTGCGGCCAGAATGACACGTCGTCCACGGCCCCGGCCGCCGCTCCATCGGCTCCCCGCACCGTTGAAATCACGGCGGGCGACGCCATGAAATACAGCATCGCTTCCTTTGAGGCGAAGCCGGGCGAGGAAATCACGGTCATCCTGACCAACACGGGCTCTCAGCCCAAGGAGGTCATGGGCCACAACTGGATCCTGCTGAGGGCCGGCACCGATGCCGGCGCCTTTTCCACGGCCGCGGTGGCGGCCAAGGCCACCGATTATTTCCCGACGGCGTTGGCCGACCAAGTGATTGCGCACATCGAGCTGCTCGGGCCCCGCAAGTCCGGCCAGGTCACCTTCAAGGCCCCGGTCACGCCCGGCGAATATCCGTTCCTCTGCAGCTTCCCCGCCCACTTCCAGGTCGGGATGAAGGGCGTGCTGATTGTGAAGTAAAACTACTTCGTATCAATAACTTAGGAAGCATGAAGCCGGGCCTCGCGCCCGGCTTTTTGCTGCCTTATTTCGCGGCTGGCCACCACTGGTAGAGGAAGAAATAGACCAGCACGCCGGTGACCGAGACGTAATACCAGATCGGAAAGGTCCACCTTGCCCACGCTTGGTGACGCTCGTACTTGCCCTGGAGTGCGAACAGGAATGTCCGCGGCACGAGAAAGGCGATGCTGATCGCCAGGATGATGTGCGAGATGAGCATCGCAAAATAGACGGTGCGGATCGCGCCGGTGCCGCCGAAGGGCGTGTGGACCCCATGGATCAACACCTTGTGCGTCACATAGCCCGCCAGAAAGACTGCGGACACCACCATGGCCGCGGTCATGACCTTGCGGTGCGCCTCCTTGCGCCCGGTCTTGATGAGGACGAAGCCCGCCGTGATGAGCACGGTGGCGATCGCGTTCAGCGAGGCATTCAGCGCGGGGATGTCGCGGACAGTCATGGCGTTTCAGGAGAAAATGACCCGGTCAAGAACGAGGGCCGTGAGCACGATGGGCAGATAGATGATGGAGCCGAAGAAAAGCTTCCGGGCGGCGACGTCGCGCCCTTCCACCCGCAGGAAGCGTCCGGCGCGCCAGAGGAACCAGCCGCCCGCGCCCACCGCCGCGGCCGCATACCAGGCACTGGCCAGCCCGTAATGCCAGGGCAGCAGGCTGACGCCGACCAGCAGCACGGTGTTGGCGAAGGACCAGGCCGCGACCTTGCCGCCGGCCTCGTCGCGCACCGGCAGCATCGGGAAATGCACCGCCGAGTAGTCACGCCGGTAGGTCCACGCGACCGCCATGAAGTGCGGGATCTGCCAGAAAAACAGCACGCCGAAGAGGATCCAGCCGAGCGTCGTCACGCTGCCCTCGGCGGCGGCCCAGCCGATGAGCGGCGGGAAGGCGCCGGCGATGGCGCCGATCTCGGTGCTCCAGGTCGACCAGCGCTTGGCCGGGGTGTACCAGCCGAGGTAGGTGATGATCGTGAGCAGCGTGAAGAGCGTGGCGAGCGGGTTGACCTTGGCGAACAGGAGGAAGAGCGACGCGATGCACATCAGCGTGCCCAGCACGAAGGCCGAGCCGTCCGGCACCTTGCCAGTGGGGATCGGCCGGTCGGCGGTGCGCTTCATGAGCGCGTCCGTGTCCTGCTCCAGCCATTGGTTCAGCGCGGCCACGCCCGCCGCGGCGAGCGAGGTGCCCAGCAGCACGAAGCCCAGCCGCGCCCCGCCCGCCGCGGGGCGCACCGTGAGGTAGCCGACCAGTGCGGTGAGGACGGAAAGCAGGCTCAGCCGCGGCTTCGTCAGCTCGAGATAGTCGCCAAACCTGGCCGGAGGCGCTGCGGGCGGGTAGGTCATGCGGCCGCCTTTTCCTCGATGACGTCCCGATGCGCGAGCCAGGTCAGCCAGAACGTCGTGGCGAGAGTGAGCGCGCCGACGAGCACATGACCGGTGGTCATGGCCGGCGAGCGGTAGGTCCAGATGATCTGCGCGCCGAGCAGGATTTGCAGCAGCACCAGGTTGACCAGCACCGAGGCGCCGCAGCGCATGACGAGCGTGCAGCCGCGGTCGGTCCAGATCCGGATGGCCAGCCAGCCGAGGGCCAGGGCCAGCACCACCGCCATCACCCGGTGTGCAAAGTGGATGGCGACGCGGAAATCCCACGCCGCCGGCAGCAGGCCGCCGGCCGGCGTGGCGTAGGGGAAGGTCGGGATCGCCAGCCCGGCGGCGTTGTGCCGCATCACGGCCGCGATCGTGAGCTGCACGAAGAGCAGCGCGCAGCAGGCCAGCGCGACCCGGCGGAGCCCGGCGCTGACGGGCAGGGCGCGGCCGATCCACGCACGCGAGCAGGCCACGGCGATCGCGATCAGCAGGCAGACGTAAACCTGCGCCAGCACGCCATGCGGGATGCGCAGCATCTGGCCGAGCGTCATGTCAAAGCCGGGGACATGCACGGGGTCGAGCAGGACGCGCGTGCCGCCGAGCACGCCCTGGATCACGACGATGGCCAGGGCCCACCAGCCGAGTTTGCGCAGCCACGCGCGCGCCTCTTTCCGCCCCAGCCAGAACGCGAGGACGATGGTGAGGAGGCCCATCGTGGTGCCGCTCAGGCGGTGCGAATGTTCCGCGAACATGGCGACGTTGCTCAGCCAGCCGTGCGGGTTGAGCGAGCCGTTGGACAGCGGCCAGTCGGGGAACGCCATGCCCGCCCCGATGCTGGTGGTGAACGCCCCGAGTGTCACCAGCACGAAAACCCACGCCGCCGCCGCGCCCGCGAACAGGGCGAGCGCGGGTTTGTGCGTGGCAGTGCGGGTGGGGAGGAGCGATGAGGCCATGGGCAGGGTGACTCGCCAACAGAAGCTCCCCGGGCGATCTCCGCAAACCCTTTGACAAATTTTTCCGGCGGCGAATCCGTAGGGGGATGAAAACCTCCGTCCTCCTCGCCGCGGGCGCACTCCTGCTCCTGGGCGCGGCCGGCTGCGGCCGGTCCGGCAGCGGCGCGACGGCCGCCGCGCCGGCGGAGAAGCGCTATCCCCTCACCGGCGAGGTCGTGCGGGTGGACGCCGCGCGCCGGGTGCTCGTCGTCCAGCACGACGAGATCAAGGACTTCATGCCGGCGATGACGATGGAGTTCAGCGTCTCCGCGGGCGACGCCACGGCGGCCCGGCCGGGCCAGCGCATCCGCGCCGAGCTCATTCCCGGGGAGAAGGGCGGCGCCTGGCGGCTCGAGCGGATCTGGCCCGACAACCAGGCCGATGCGGCCGCAGTCGCGGCGCAGGCCGCGGCGCTCCGCCAGGACACGCTGATCCGCGGCCAGTCCGCCTACCGCGAGGTGGGGGAGAAGCTCCCGGATTTCGCGCTGTACGACCAGGAGGGCCGCGTCGTGCAGAGCGCGCGTTTCCACGGCAAGCAGATCATGCTGAACTTCATCTTCTCCCGCTGCCCGGTGGCGACGATGTGCCCGGCCTCGACCCAGAAGATGATGGGCACGCAGAAACTCGCGCGGGAGTCCGGGGTGAAGAACATTGAGTTCGTCTCGATCACGCTCGACCCGGCCTACGACACCCCCGCGGTGCTGAAGGAGTACGCCGCCGTCCGCGGCATCGACACGTCGAACTTTGCTTTCCTCACCGGCCCGGAGAGCGCGATCAATGACCTGCTGACCCAGTTCGGCGTCATCGCCGAGTTCGACGGCGGCCTGCTCAAGCACACGCTTGCGACGCTGCTGATCGACGAGAACGGCCGGATCATCCACCGCGCCGACGGCAGCGCGTGGGTGCCGGCGGATTTTGTGGCCAAGATGCGCAAAGAATGAGTCCGCCCGCCCAGCCGCTCGGCCGCCGTGCATGGCGCCAGATCCTATGGATCACGGTCGGCGCGCTCGCGCTGTTCCTGGTGTTTCGCTGGCTGCCGACCGGCACGAACCTCAGCCACATGGATTTTCGCGCGACGGGCGGCAACTCCATCGAGTTTTGCGACCCGCTCAACCCGCAGTTCATCCCCGTGGTGGCGGTGAAGTCACCCGTGACGATGACACTGGCGCCGGCGGGCGGGACCGCCGGCCCGCTGGTCCCGGGCCGGGAGGCGCGCTTCACGCTCACGTTGAAAACCGCGAGCGGGAAGCCCATCGCGCCCGAGGACCTGCTGGTAACGCACACCCGCCGGCTGCACCTGCTCATCATCGATCCCTGGCTGAACGATTACCAGCACGTGCACCCGGAACCGGCGGCACGCGCCGGAGACTGGACGTTTGCCTTCACGCCGCGGCGCGAGGGTGTCTACCGGGTGTTCGCGGATTTCACGCCGGCCGTGACAGCCCGCGGGCTCTACGCCGCGACGGACGTGCCGGTGGGCCGGTCGGGCCTGCCGGCGGGTTTCACGATGGTCTTGCGGCACGAACCCTCGTGGGTGGTGGAGCGGGACGGCCTGCGGTTTGCCCTCGTGCCCGCGGTGCAGCCGGTGCGGGCGAGGCAGCCGGTGGACCTGAAGCTGCTGATCACGCGGACCGGCGGCGGCGCCGTGGCGCTGCGGCCGGTGATGGGGGCGTTTGCGCACCTGGTGGCGTTTGACGAGGCGCGCAGCGGCTTTGCGCACCTGCATCCGACGGCCACCGACCCGCTGCAGCCGCCGGACGCGGTGAAGCCGGAGCTGACCTTCAAGATCACCATCCCGAACGCGGGCAGCTACGTCATCTGGACGCAGCTCGATGTCGGCGGGCGCGAGACGTTCGTGCCGTTCTGGTTCGACGTGGAACCGTAGGCGGGCGCGATCCTGTTCTTACCGCGAAGGTCGCGAATCACTCAAAGGTCGGATCGGAAAAGATTTAGCTCTTCCACCATTCCTCATTTCCTGAGCTCCACCAGGGTTTATCAGTTTCTGATTCTGTCCACGGCTGATGGATCGCGTCGACGACATCGGACGGGGAAAATCCAAGTTCACGCTCTTGGTCGCCGCGCCAAACCTCTCCTCCACCCAGCACAATCTGGTTCTTTTTCTTTGAACCGTCTGCCAACACCAAAGTCACGAGATGTGCTCCCATTTGGTACTCAGGAAAACGCCAGATCTTTTGCCACACAGAGTCTGGGACACTAGTGCTCACTGGTTATTCCTGACGAACCTTGGCCTTCACGTGCTTCGCGAACTTTGCGGTCAAGAAAGCCGCCGGGCTCAGTGCCCGTTCTTGCCGTGCTTCGCGCGGAAGCGGGCGAGTTCGGGATAGGCCTGCTTGGGGTCGCCGTAGGTGTTGCCGGCGCGATCCTGGCCGCGGGCGAGGTAAATGTTGTGGAACTTGCCCACCAGGTCCGAGTTGAGCTTCACGCCCGCGCTCATGTAGCGCATGGTGTAGCCGCAGCGGCGGATGCTGCTCGTGTTGGGCGCGCTGCCATGGATGATGCGGCCGTCGTGAAGGCTGCACTGGCCGGCCTCAAGCTCGATGGCGATGGCCCGGCTCGGGTCGCGCTGCGTGGGCTTGATCTCGTCGTTGAACACCGCGATGCCGGGCGCGAGGTCGTCGTAGTCGGAGAAGCCCAGCTTGCCGGTGTTGTGCGTCCGCGGGATCACATTCATGCAGCCGTTCACCTTGGTGGACGGGTCGATGGCGAGCCAGACGGTGACCACCTCCATCGGGGTGATCATGGTCTTCCAGTAGTGGGAGTCCTCGTGCCACGGCACGCGCTGGCCGTTGCCGCGGGGCTTGCAGATAAAATGGCTGGAGAACAGGGCGATGTCGGGCCCGAGGATCGGCTCGACCAGGTCGAGCACCTCGTCGGCGAGCAGCCACTGGAACAGCTCGGGGTGCTGGAAATGCGGCACGTCCATCGACTCGGGCCGGACGCCGGCGTCGAGGCCGTCGAGGATGTGCTCGAACGTGGCCTTGAGGCCGTTGAACTTGGCCGGCGGGAACAGTTGCTCGCGGAAGATGTGGTAGCCCTCCGCGTTGTAGCGGGCGACTTCGGCGGGGGTCAGGCGGTGGTGGGCGAGTGGGGAGGAGGTGGGGGCGACCATGGTTGGGTGATATCAGCCTCTGCCATCCGGCGGTGCGCGGGTAAAGAAGTTTTAGCGCAAAGACGCGAAGATCGGATTTTAACCCCAGTCATGATACCGGAGGAAACGGCGGGAACGGCGGGAACGGCGAAAAGGCCTGGAACAGAAATTCTCTGTTCCCTCCGTCAACTCCTGTAATAGCAGGCAGGTTCAGAACCGCAGGTGCTTCACGGTGACGCCCCGGTTGATGAGCTGCTTGAGGGCGTCGATGCCGATGCGGAGGTGGTCGTTGACGTAGGAAGTGTCGACCTCCTCGTCGCTCTTGGCGGTCTTCACGCCCTCGGGGGTCATCGGCTGGTCGGAGACGAGGAGCAGCGCGCCGGTGGGGATTTCGTTGTAGAAGCCGGTCATGAAGATCGTCGCCGTCTCCATGTCGATGGCGAGGACGCGGATCTTCTTGAGGTACTTCTTGAAATCCTCGTCGTGCTCCCAGACGCGCCGGTTGGTGGTGTAGACGGTGCCGGTCCAGTAGTCGCGCGCATGGTCGCGGATGGTGGTCGAGATCGCCTTCTGCAGCGCGAACGCCGGCAGGGCGGGCACCTCGGGCGGGAAGTAGTCGCTGCTCGTGCCCTCGCCGCGGATGGCGGCGATCGGCAGGATGTAGTCGCCGAGCTCGGCGCGGTGCTTCACGCCGCCGCACTTGCCGAGAAACAGGATGGCCTTCGGCTTGATCGCGCTGAGGAGGTCCATCACGGTGGCGGCGAGCGCGCTGCCCATGCCGAAGTTGATGATGGTGATGTCGCCGGCGGTGGCGCTCGGCATGGGCTTGTCCTTGCCGACCACGGGCACGCGGTGCCACTGCGCGAAGAGCTTCACGTAGCGGTCGAAGTTGGTGAGCAGGATGTACTCGCCGAAGTCCTTCAGCGGCACCCCGGTGTAGCGGGGCAGCCAGTTCTCGACGATTTCGCGGCGGGATTTCATGCCGCGAGCATGGAGGCCGTCCGCGCAAAGGGCACGGAGAATTTTTCGCGCCGCGGGTGGCCCGCGCCGGAGCCGGCCCCGCGCAGCCTACCCGCCGGCCAGGGCGTTGGCCGTGTTCAGGTGGTCGGGCCCGGTATATTTCTGCGATTGCTCGTCGGCGTGGTAGCTGGAGCGGACCAGCGGGCCGCTCTCGACGACGCCGAGGCCGATGGACAGGCCGAATTCCTTCCAGTGCGCGAACTCGGCGGGCTCGACCCAGCGGGCGATGGGCAGGTGCTGCGGCGTGGGCTGCAGGTACTGGCCGATGGTGAGGATGTCGGTCCGGTCCGCGGCGATGTCGCGGAGCGTCTGCTCGACCTCGGTCCGTTCCTCGCCGAGCCCGAGCATGATGCCGGTCTTGGTCACGAAGCCGCGGCCCTTGGCGTGGCGGAGCACGGAGCGCGAACGGTCGTAGCGGGCCTGCACGCGCACGGGCTTCTGCAGGCGCTCCACGGTCTCGAGGTTGTGGTTGAAGATGTCCGGCCGGGCGTCGAGCACGAGGTCCACCAGGGCGGTTTCGCCCTTGAAATCCGGCACGAGCACCTCGATCGCGGTGTGGGGGTTGCGATGGCGGATGGCGCGGATGGTCGCGGCCCACACGCCGGCGCCGCCGTCCTTCAACTCGTCGCGGGCGACGCTGGTGATGACGCAGTGCTTGAGGTTCATCCGGGCCACGGCGTCGGCCACGCGGGCGGGTTCGCCGAGGTCGAGCTCGGTGGGGCGGCCGGTCTGGATCGCGCAGAAATTGCACGAGCGCGTGCAGATGTTGCCGAGGATCATCACGGTGGCGGTGCCGCGCGACCAGCATTCGCCGAGGTTGGGGCACTGCGCGCTCTGGCACACGGTG